>JBBSDR010001146.1:0-3289 GCA_038240465.1 Gemmatales bacterium | reverse complement strand
TGACGCTGCCAAACGGAAAGAGCTTCAGCGCAGACCGTCCCTCCCGGGCGGCAGTCTTGGACGCTTCCGCGGCAATTCGATAAAACTGCCCTCGATATCGCAGACCAAAAAAGGATGACCATCGATGAGCAAGTACGTCTACTTCTTCGGCGACGGCAAGGCCGATGGCCGGACCGACATGAAAGAACTGCTCGGCGGCAAGGGCGCCAACCTCGCCGAGATGACCAACATCGGTCTGCCCGTTCCCGCCGGCTTCACGCTAACAACCGAGATCTGCACCTACTTCTATCAGCATGGCAAGAAGTATCCTCCCGAACTGCGCGATCAGGTCGCCGACGCCCTCCAGCGCGTCGAGAAGATCATGGGCGCCAAGTTCGGCGACTCGACCAATCCGCTGCTGCTGTCCTGCCGCTCCGGCGCTCGCGACAGCATGCCGGGCATGATGGATACCGTGCTGAACATCGGCCTCAACGACACCACCGTGCAGGCCCTCATCAAGCAGACCGGCAACGAACGCTTCGCCCTGGACTCCTATCGCCGGCTGCTCCTGATGTACGGCGAAGTCGTCATGGGTCTCAAGGGCCATCACGACGAGCCGTTCGAGCACATCCTCTCGGGCGCGAAGAAAGCCCAGGGCGTGAAGGTCGATAACGAACTGTCGATCGAGTCGCTCAAGAAGGTGATCGCCGAGTACAAGGCGGCCATCAGGAAGTACACCGGCAAGGACTTCCCCGAGAACCCGCTCGATCAGATCTGGAACGCGATCGGCGCGGTCTTCGGCTCGTGGATGAACGACCGGGCCAGCGTCTACCGCCGGCAGTACGGCATCCCCGACGAATGGGGTACGGCCTGCAACGTGATGGCGATGGTCTTCGGCAACCTCGGCGACGACTGCGCCACCGGCGTCGCCCTGACGCGCGACGGCTCCCTCGGCACTCCCGGCATGTGCGGCGACTACCTGATCAACGCCCAGGGTGAAGACGTCGTCAACGGCTCCCGGCCGACAAAGCGCATCGAGGAAACGCTCGGCAAGGACATGCCGGCGGCGTTCAAGGAACTGGTCGAGGTGGGCCACAAGCTGGAAAAGCACTACCGGAACATGCAGGACATCGAGTTCACAATCTCGCGCAACAAGCTCTACATGCTCCAGACGCGCAACGCCAAGCGGACGGGATTCGCTGCCGTGCGCGTGGCCGTCGATCTGGTGGAAGAGGGCGTCCTCAAGCCGGAAGAGGCGATTTCCCAGCGCTACATCCCGGCCGGCGATTTGTCGCAACTCCTGCAGCCCCTGTTCGACGTCGAGGCCAAGAAGACGGCCACCAAGGAAGGCAAGCTGTTGACGAAGGGCATTCAGGCCGGCCCTGGCGCCGCCACCGGCAAGATCGTCTTCACGCCGCACAAGGCCGAGGCGCTCAAGCAGCAGAACCCATCGGCCCAGCTCGTCCTCGTCCGCAAGGAGACGACGCCGGAAGACCTGCGCGGCATGAAGGCGGCCCTGGGCATCCTGACCGCCGTCGGCGGCGTGTCGTCGCACGCCGCCCTGGTCAGCCGCCAGATGGGCAAGGTGTGCATCGTCGGCGCCGGCGAACTGGACATCGACGGCCATGCCGGCACGCTCACCGTCAAGGGTAAGGTGCTGAAGGAAGGCGACGACATCAGCATCGACGGCTTTACCGGCGAGGTCTTTGCCGGACCGATCGCGACCAAGCCGAGCGAAGTGGTGCAGGTGCTGATCAAGAAGGAAATGAAGCCGGAGGAGTCGGAGGTCTATCGCCGCTTCATGCAGGTGATGGACTGGGCAGAGAAGTACCGCAAGTTGAAAGTGCGGACCAACGCCGACTCGCCGGAGCAGGCGGCCGAGGCCATCGCCTTCGGGGCAGAGGGCATTGGCCTTTGCCGGACCGAACACATGTTCTTCGAGGACCAGCCTGGGGACCAGGGTGAGGGCAAGCCCCTGGACTCGGAGAGCAAATTCCGGATCACCGCGATGCGCGAAATGATCCTCGCCGAGTCGCTGGCGGAGCGGCAGGCGGCCCTCGCCAAGCTGTTGCCGCTCCAGCGCCGCGACTTCGCGGGTATCTTCACGGCAATGGCTGGCCGGCCGGTCACCATCCGCTTCCTGGACCCGCCGCTGCACGAGTTCCTGCCGAAAGACAACAAAGAACAGGCGGAACTGGCCAAGGCACTCGGGAAGTCGCCGGAGGCAATCTCGCGCCGGGTCCATGAACTGCACGAGTTCAACCCGATGCTCGGCCATCGCGGCTGCCGGCTGGGTATCGTCTATCCCGAGATCACGGCCATGCAGGCGCGCGCGGTCTTCGAGGCGGCCTGCCAGGTCCACAAGGAAGGCGTCAAGGTGACTCCCGAGGTGATGATCCCGCTGGTCGGTTTCCGCAAGGAGTTGCAGAACCAGGAGAAGATTGTCCGCGAGGTGGCCGAGAAAGTGTTCGCCGAGCAGGGCATGAAGATCGAGTATCTGGTCGGCACGATGATCGAGGTGCCGCGAGCGTGCGTGGCGGCCGGTGAAATCGCCCAGTCGGCGGAGTTCTTCAGCTTCGGCACGAACGACCTGACGCAGACGACGCTGGGCATGAGCCGCGACGACTACGGCCCCTTCATCTCGGCCTACACGGACCCAAAAAGGGCGGACATCCTGGCCAACGATCCCTTCGCGACGATCGACAAGGATGGTGTCGGGGAACTGATGAAGCTTGCGGTGGCGAAGGGCCGGGCGACGCGGAAGGGATTGAAGATCGGCATCTGCGGCGAGCATGGTGGCGACCCGGCCACGGTGATCTTCTGCCATCAGATCGAGCTGGACTATGTGAGTTGTTCGCCGTTCCGGGTGCCGGTAGCCCGTCTCGCGGCGGCGCAGGCGGCGCTGGAGGGGAAGAAGTAAGATCGGACCGGCAGTTCATTCGAGAAGCTCTTCGGCCAGGTCCGGAGGGCTTCTCTTTTTTCTGCTCCTCTGGTACAACACGCTATCCTTGCAGGAGTGAATTTGATGCCGACGCAAACTGTTCAACTGCCGCTGAGGGTGAGCATGGCGGGGTTCCACCGATTCACGGTGGACGAGTATCACCGTCTCATCGAAACAGGGTTTCTCTCAGAAGATGACAACCTCGAACTGCTCGAAGGCTATCTGGTACCCAAGATGTCCAAAAACCCGCCTCACGAGGGCTGCATCGACGCATTGAACAACCTCTTGAACGCCCACAAGCCGGCTGGGTGGATCGTTCGCGTCCAGCAATCGTTGACCCTTGCTGACAGCGAGCCGGAACCCGATCTC
>JBBSDR010001145.1:0-3290 GCA_038240465.1 Gemmatales bacterium | reverse complement strand
TCGCTGCGATCTCAGGGGTCTGTAATCATGTCGGTGGTCCGTTAGGCGAAGGTACCCTCGACGGCGACTATGTGGTCTGTCCCTGGCATTACTGGAAGTTTCATCACAAGACCGGTCAAGGAGAGCCGGGGTACGAACAGGATCAGGTTCCGAGCTATGCGACCAAAATCGAGAATGGCCGTCTCTACATCGACCTGTCGTCCGCCACGAAGCGGAAAAAACAGTCACATACACCGCATCCGCTTGCACGCCCGGTGTTGCGCCAGGCCGGCCCGATCCGCGTCGTGGGGATCTCGACGACGGCGATGACCGCAGAGTATCCAAGATATAGCACCTCCGACGCGATGCTCGACGTGGCGCTCGACCACGCCCGAAGCGCGCTCAAGCTGGAGACGCAATGCATAAGGCTCCGCGAGCTGACCTTTCGCCCATGCGAAGGTTTCTATTCCAAATCGGCGCAGGCCTGCACCTGGCCCTGTTCGATTACGCAGATGGACCCGACAGACCAGCTCGATCGCGTGTACGAAGCCATTGTGCATTGGGCCGATGTGATTCTGATTTCAACCCCGATCCGCTGGGGCAACGCCAGCAGCTTGTATTACAAGATGGTCGAGCGGATGAACTGCATCCAAAATCAGGAGACCATCGCGAACAAACATTTGCTGAAGAACAAGGTGGCGGCGTTTATCATTATGGGCGGGCAAGACAACGTGCAGGGAGTGGCCGGGCAGCTCATGACCTTTTTCGCCGAGGTTGGTTGTCAGTTCCCTCAATTCCCTTTCATTGCCCATTCGAGGGGCTGGAGCGCGGAGGACATGGAACGGAATGTCAGCGAGGTACAGAATAGCCGGGCACTGCGTGAAGGAACTCAACAACTCGTGACACGCGCTGCAGATATGGCAACCCTCATGGTCGGCGGTCAGGTTCCAGAACATTTGCTTGCTCGTGGCGGACGCAAGGCGCATCAGCTCGATAGCGAGCCGACCGGGTAACGGTCGCGAGCCTTGGAGAGATCGGATCATGTCGGAGCCAGGTCACAAAGACGTGCACCTCGACCAGCTTTTTCGGGCACTGCTTCGTCTGCACAAAGCCTTGCTGGACGACGAAAGGGTGTCCTATGAGCGTGTGCACGGGCGTATCCAGTCCAATGGAGCATTTTTGCAGCTGGTGCTGGGAGATGCGTGGTTTGCCTGGCTACGTCCACTATCTCAACTGATGGCCACGCTCGATGAACTCGGAGAAGAAAGAGAATGGCCAGACGGTACGGATATAGCCACCAGTATCGCATCGATCCGGGCACTTCTGATTCCGTCGGAAGAGGGAGAGGGGTTCGGCAGACAATATTACGACGCGCTGCAACGAGGGCCCGATGTGGTGTTGGCGCACGCGGCGGTCAGAGCGCTGCTTCGGTAGCTGTCGTCCACAAGGAGTGATTCAGATGAAAGCACAATACCTTGGCCATGTCGTGTTTTATGTGAAGGATCTTGAACGGTCGCTAGGTTTTTACCGCAACCTGCTTGGGTTTCAGGAAGTGGGTCGTGTCTTCGATGGCGCGGCGGCGGCTCTCACGTCCGGTCGTACGCATCACGAACTTCTGTTGATCCAAGTGGGTGACGCGCCGGGTCCTCCATCAGGGAGACGGCGAGGGCTGTATCACATCGGCATCAAGGTCGGCGACAGCCTTGATGAATTGCGCGCGGCAAAGAAAGACCTTGAACGAGCCGGCATCCCTATCGACGGCATGAGCGATCACACCGTGAGCCAGAGCCTCTATCTTCACGACCCTGATGGCAACGAAATCGAACTGTATGTCGATGCGGATGAGTCGGTGTGGAAAAACAATCCCGCTGCCGTCCTCGCGCCGATCAAGCCGTTGCGGTTGTAACAGAAGCGTTGGGTTTTCATGCGGATACAACTGCCACAGTCGATTATTCCAAGAAGAACGTGCTGATAGCTGTCGGCTTCATGGAAATCTGTACAATCTGAAAGGAGCTACACCATGAAAATCGCATTGATCGGAGCAACCGGTTTTGTCGGGTCGGCGATTTTGAAGGAGGCGTTGGATCGTGGTCACGAGGTCACGGCCATCGTGCGGCATACCGAAAAACTACAGCCGCATCCGAAGCTTCATCCTCAGAAAGGAGACGTCTACAACGCCGATGAGGTGGTTCGTTTGGTCGCGGGCCATGACGCCGTGATCAGTGCCTTCAGCCCCAGCAAAACCGATCCTGACATCAGACCGAAACACGTGCAAGGCATCAAAATCACGATCGCGGCGATGAAACGAGCCGGTGTGAAGCGGCTACTCGTGGTCGGCGGTGCGGGAAGTCTCGATGTCAAGCCGGGCCTTCGCGTGATGGATACTCCTGACTTTCCTGAGGCGTGGAAAGGCACTGCTCTTGCCACGGCAGATGTCCTTCAGTTTTTGCGCCGCGAACAAGAGATCGAATGGACCTGCTTGAGCCCGGCCGCGATGCTGCAGCCAGGAGCCCGCACCGGCAAATTTCGACTGGGAACGGATCAGCTGCTGGTAGATGTGAATGGACAGAGTCACATTTCGACGCAGGATTATGCCGTGGCCATGATCGACGAAGTCGAGAAGCCAACGCACGTCCGCCAGCGTATTACCGTGGGATATTGAAGAGGTGCCCCTTAGCCATGAGGAGATGAAAATGAAGGTCAAGAAAGTCCTGATTGCCGTAGCCATGATCATGGCCGTCACCAACCCCGTTTTTGGAGGAGCCACGGAGGAACACAATAAACAACTTGTTCGTGATTTTTACGAGTTGGCGTTCAATCAACACAAGCCGACGGAAGCGTCGAAGAAATACATTGGCGACAAGTACATCCAGCACAACCCTCATGTCCCGAACGGTGCTGAAGCGTTTTATGGATATTTTGAAGGCTACTTTAAAACACATCCGGAATCCCATGTCGTCTTTTCGCATGTGCTTGCCGAGGGCGATCTGGTCATCCTTCACCTGAACAGCAAAGCCGATAAGAAGGATAGAGGCCGGGCGGTCGTCGACATTTTCCGCCTTGAAAACGGGAAGATCGTCGAACATTGGGATGTCAGTCAAGATGTGCCCGAGAAAACTGCCAGTGGCAATACGATGTTTTAGATGTTTTAACCGACAAGGAAACCTATGACAGTCCTCCAGACAGCGGCGGCAGTGTGCGTGCTCGCGATCGCCTGCATCCCTCCATCGAAGGCGGGCCGATCGAAGATGGCATCTATCGAGGAGGGATCACCCGTGGCAATCGAGTTGAACGAAGCGGGAAACATGATC
>JBBSDR010001144.1:0-3291 GCA_038240465.1 Gemmatales bacterium | reverse complement strand
TCACCTGCCGGACAAGCCGGCAGGGGTCTTCGCTCTCTCCCTTCTCCCAACTTGCCTTACTATTCTGGGATGCGATAACACTCCGGTCGCTCACGCTCCCGGCTCGCCTGGGACAAACGCCATCCCGCACAGACGATCTAATGAAACACGCCGATCATGCTGCGTACAACAGTTCCTGCAACTTGCTGACAGCCTCCATCAGCTTATCGGCCCCGCCAAAGCGGCTTGCGATCTCCACGACGTTGCCGTGCTGCGAGATCGGCGGCACTTCCAGCACATCCGGCATCGAGAACTGGCCCGTGCCGTGTTCCGCGTACTTCTCCAGCAACTCGTTCAGGACCGCCCGCGCCTCGGCGCTGTACTGGTCGAAGAAGTCCTTCCTGTCCTTGCGCAGACGTTCCGCTCGCTCGCGCCGGGTTCGCAGAGGAGCATTGTAAGCCAGATGACAGAGCAGGTCGAACGGGTTGGCATCGGGCAGCCCGCGTCTGAGTTTTGCGGAAGCGTGTCCGATCGTGTGATGCGTGAGCAACGAGGAATGTCTCCGGAATCTCCTTTCTCGCATGGGCAAGGAGGTATATCCCGCTGATGTCGGCGCCGTTGGTGGCATAGGCGAACTTGAGGCCGAGGATCTGGGCGTAGTCCTTCGCTTGCTGGAGACCGTTGCCAGCGGGTTTGCGATCGGACTTGGCCTCGACGACGGCGAGGGTGAGGTCGCGAGTGTAGCGGAGAAGGAAATCGGAGAACTTCTTCTTGAGCCGGCGCGGAACGCCCGCAGGGACGATGATCCGGCCATCGGTGAACGGGGTCTGTTCGCTGTACGAACGGGGAAGCGTGTCCCATCCGGCTGCTTCGAGCCGGGGACGGACCAGCTTTCGGCAGGTGTCCGCTTCGTTCATGCTGGGCCTGTTGCTTCCGCGAGACTCCGTGCAAAGCACACTTGATAATAACGCCTCCGGAGCCGGATCGGCAACAAAAGCTCAGCAGCATTCCCTTCACGGACGGAAAAGACGCGATTCTGCCTTGGAATTCTCGTGTGGACAATGGGTGAGCGCGCACCCCGACCGATGCCGCATCCTTTGAGGGGTGTGGCGTCAGTGAAATGAAACGCATCCAACCCCACGTTACTGAATGCACGCTGCGCAGCATAACCGCAATTCCTCCAGGCCGAAAGATTCCTCTATTTGCCTCTGCGGAAGAACCCGAATAAGGGACCCGAATAAGGGGTCAAACCCCGATCGCCTTACGAGGCTATTTGGTCCCCAGATAGACGCTGATCGCGCATGCCGCGGTGAAGACGACGAACAGCATCAGGCAGCCGAATCGCCTCAGGAATGGGATCGGCTCCGTCTTTAGCCGAGTGAGCTTCAGCGCATCGCTCTTCCCAATACGATACGGCGTCTGACACATGTCACAGACCAGGAAGTAAGTTTTGCCGCGAACGTTGCCGAACACGAACCAGATGTGATCGAAGACGTATTTCAACTCAATGCGGAAGGGCTGTTCCGAACCGCATTTCTCACAGTCTTGGGGGTGAACAGGTCCCAGGTCCTGCATCACGGCTTTGGTTCCGTATAGAATCATTAGCTTTCCTTGAACACCATGTGGGATCAACCGTAATAAGCTGGCACCGGCTCGCCACTCACCGGCAGCCAGAAGGGGACCCACGCCAGACCGAAGTGCGTCACCTTGACGTCGCTCTTCTTGACAGTCAGAGCCAGTTCTCCGAGTTGATCGACCGCTTTCTTCCACGTCTCCGCAAGGCGACCGACATCGCCGTGCCAGTCATTCTCGAGCCTGTCTAACGCATCCTTCTGCGCCGGCGTCAACGAGGCCGGCGGCGCGGTGCGGCGCACGGGACTGCCCGGCAGATAGGGCTTCCACATGTCCTCCCAGCTCGTTCCCACAACCGGAGCAGGCACCTCGGGAATGCCGACCTGGTAGCGCGCGAACTCACTCGCGTATGTTGCCTTCTCTCCTTCTACCTTCTTCTGAAACTCCTTCCACGCCTCGGGCTGGCAGCGTAACACGAAGGCCGACAACACCTCACCGGCCTCGATCGTCATGCTCAGCTTCTCACAGCGAGCCACTGTCACCTTCACCTTCGTTCCCGCGAGATCGGCCGCGAACGCCTTCTTCAAGGCGTCGATCTTCGCGGGAGTGTTCAGTGACACAGGGATGTCACTGAACTTCGTTGCCGACCGCGGCTGATCGTCGAGTCCCTCGGGAATCGTCTTCGCCTTGCCCCAGTCGGCCGGCTGTCCCTCGGCAGGAGCGACGGCGAGAAGACGAACGGAGCGCGGGTACTTCCGGCCCATCTTCTTGTCCTCGCCGACGACGTCCGCGAAGCCCAGGAGGAACGCTTGATAGCTGAGCGATGCGCCGCCTGGATCGGCCTTGCGGACCGGCACGAAGAAGGCTGTGACCCCGGCAACGGTTGGCACTGTGACCGGGACCTGGGAAGCCGGCGCGGGAGAAGCTGGACCGGGCGCGACAGGAGCGAGAGTTGCCAGGGGCGGCGGCGTCGAGGAAGCTTGCGCCGCCGAAACCGGGATTGCCTGCGGAGGAGCCGAAACCGGAGCTGGAACCGGAATCGGGGCAGGTGTCGGGACCGGCGCGACCGGGGCGGCGGGGGTTGAGACCGGCGCGACGGGGGGAGGTGGGGTGGAAGTTGGGACCGGCGCGGCGGGGGGAGCCGGCATGGGAGTGAGGGGGGGCGCACTGCTCACTGGTGGCTGGCTGGCTTTCATGTCGCGCATCAGATGGGCGATCTCGTCGCGCGTCATCGGGCCGCGCAGATACGACAGCGCCCAGCGCGTCTGAAACACCACCGGCTCGGCCCCACGATGAATGTTGTGCATGAGAAAGACGCGATTGCCCAGCGCCGCGATCGTCTGCTCCAGGTCGGCCCGGTTGTTGCGCCGGCCGCGCTCCGCCGCCGCGCTGTCGAGGCCGTCCAGCAGACGGGCCTTGTCGCGCTCCGTCTGTAGCTTGCCGACGAACCAGGTGCCGGCGTTCGAGAGCGCCTTGTAGTCGATATCGACCGGGTTCTGCGTCGCCAGCAGCACGCCGACGCCAAACGCCCGCGCCTGCTTGAGCAGCGTCATTAGCGGCTGCTTTGTGGGCGGGTTGCCTGGATGCGGCGGCAGATAGCCGAACACCTCGTCAAAGTAGACGAGCGCGCGCAGGCTGCTCGACCCCGACTGCTTCCGCGTCCAGCTCAACACCTCCGCCAGCAGCAGCGTGATGAAGAACATCCGCTGGGCATCGTCGAGATGGGCCACGGAGAAGATC
>JBBSDR010001143.1:0-3291 GCA_038240465.1 Gemmatales bacterium | reverse complement strand
TTGGCGCTGACGATGCATCGCATTGGCTGGACTGACCCTCAGCCTCTCCAAAGTCTCGCCAAATGCTCTCGCAACTGCGGAGTCCACGCCGGCACAACCTCCGGTCAGCAGGCCATACCCCTCCTCGGCCAGAATGCGGCCGACGAGGCGGCTTGCTTCCAGTTGCTCAGTAGGGAGTTCGCGAGATACGGTTCCCGCCACTGAGATCCACCCTGCCGGGCTCGCGGGTGTCTCGGGAGGAATAGGGAGAGACTCGGGCTTCGGTAAAGTGACAAGGTTCAGCAACCGACGCAATTCGCTGCCGTCTTCCGACAACTTCGCCAACTGCTCGAAGTCCTCCTTCTTTAGCCTGGGATACTCCGAATGCTCCCAATCCCGCACCAGCATGTCAAACAACTCTTTGGCGTCCCCGCCCGTCTGAGCCAGCGGCAGGACGGGCTTGCCCGCCTTGAGAGCTTGCCAGGCCATTCCCAGCGTCATTCCCAAACCACCGATCAGAATGACGGCATCGGGCTTGTTGAGGAGGGTCTGCTGCCACTCCTCGTTGTCGTGAACGCGAATCGTCCTGCCCAGAGCGTGCCGCTGTGGCTGGTCCTCGTGGAGTACCTGCCAAAGGAAATCATCAAGTGAAGCGCCTTTCGTCCTCTGAGCATCGCCTGCGACAGGTTCGCCTTGGCCAAGCCACAGAAAGTCATCAGGCGGTGGACCGTGTTGCTCGCTCATGGCATTAGCGTATTCGAGCGACACCCGCGTATCGACACCGATCCAGCCACCCGTGATCAGTCCGAAGCCTTCCTCCGCGAGAATGCGTCCCACCAGACGACAGACAGGAGAGAGTGATTTCGACAGCTCTTGCACTCCCGTGCCGGCAACCAGGACCCACGCACGCGGCGCCGATCTTGGCTCATCCTCCGCATTGAGGATCAGGCGCAGGAGTCGCCGCACTACCGATTCGCCGGGTAGGCCATCAGCCAGGCTTTCAAAGTCTGCCCGCGATAGCGACGTGATCGGCTTCGCGTGCCACTTGGCGAGAATGCGCTGATGAAGCTCGGCGGCGGCTCCTCCCGTCACCGCCCACGGCAAAAGTGGCTTGGAGGCAGCCTGAGCAGCATTGGCGACGGCGTAAGGGCCTTCAAAGCCGCCGATCACAATCACCGCACTGGCCTCGCGGGCGCAAACCGCCAACTTCTCCTCCTGAGTTTTGACGTACTGGACTGTGCCGGCTGATCCCTTCTTCTCGCCCCGATTCAGAACCTGGCGCAGCCAGACCTGTTTCGTGGCTTCCGGTCGTGAGGGATGCCGGTCGAGTCCCAGGACGACCACATGATGCTTCGTTCCCAGCGGCACGTCGCCAAACTGGTCGCCGGCCACGGGCCAACTTGCAGGTTCCAGAGCGACAATCTCAGGAGGAAGCAGGAACTTGATCGTCAGCTTTTCCTTCGGCAGATAGATGCGGTCGAGTTCCGCGCACAACTCCCGCACCTCTTCGCGCAGCCCTTCCGTTGACAGCGATCTGGCTCCCGAGCGCAGCGGATGGTCGCGCGTGGTGACCAATCGGGCCGCAAGGCGATAGCTGCCCTGCTTGGTTCTGTCCTGCGCCACCTGAATCAACAGCGTCGGGCCTTGGGTCGAAGGCCCGATTGTTTCTTCCTGTCCTTCCTGAGACTCGACAAATAATTGGGCCACGAGCTGCATCAATCCTGTCGAGCCGGAAACGATCAGGCCGTATCCCTCCTCGACGAGAATGCGCGCCACCTGTGTCGCCGCCAGGCGTTCCAAGTCGGACGGCTCGGTTCGTGTGCCGGCAACCCAGATCCAGTGAGCGGGACCATCCTTCTCCGCCCCGGTCGCTTCCTTGACGGGAACCGGCACTGACACCTCGATCGCTTCCGGCTTGACGAGACGCGCGTAATGGCCGCCGAGCCGCTCCAGGACGCCGGCAGCGATCTGGGCGAAAGACGTGTCGTCCGGCACAAACTTTCCGGTCGATGCGGCGGGATCGTCCAG
Source organism: Gemmatales bacterium (assembly GCA_038240465.1). Lineage (GTDB taxonomy): Bacteria > Planctomycetota > Planctomycetia > Gemmatales > Gemmataceae > JBBRIK01. The sequence goes on along the minus strand of JBBSDR010001143.1, from coordinate 1,284 downwards.
CCACAGGTGCAAGCCGAAGCCCATTCCCAGGTGAGTGTAGACGTAATCCGTCACGCTCTTCAGCACCGACAGCGACTGCCCCACCGGAACGCCGTCCAGCAGACGCTCGCGCACTCCCACATGAAACTCGTACTGGTCATCGTCGGGATCGGTCGCCCGCTCTCCGCGCAAGGCGAGCAGCCCACCCAGCAATACCTCGGCTTCGTGGACCTGACGCGCCTCGGGCAACATCTCCTGACGCACCAGCCGCAAGATTGGCAAGCTCAGCACCGGAGCGGCCGCGAGCAGTCCAGCGAGCTTCCACGCCGGGCGCGAGGCCGTCTGCTTGAAACGGTCGATGCGCTCTGGGGCCGGCATTTCGCGAACCGCAAGCGGAAGAGCGCGTTCGGCATCCTCGCTCCCCGGCTCCAGCAGCACACTCGGAAGTCGAGCGTCGCTCCGGCCCGCGATCAACCGCGCCCAGGACGAAACGGCGGTCGGCTCCAGCACGAGCAGCCGCAGCGGCACTCCGCTGACTCGTTCGTCGCCGAGCCAGTCCGCCTCTTTCTCGACACGCAATCTCGCTGACGGGACGGCCTCTCCCGTTGGATGAACATGGGCTTCCGTGCGGACGGCGAGGGCAGTTCGCGGCCAGAGGTTTTCCGGCAGCATCTGCACCAGGGCGACCGGCATTTCCCGCGCCCACTCCGCCAGCAACCTCGACGTCCGCGACATGTACCACTCCGGCCCGACCGCATCGCTGAGTAGGAGCAGGAGAGTCCGGCCCGACGGATCGTGCAACTCACGCGGGTCGTGGCCTTGCTGGCCGGGTTTGATCGTCAGACCGTGATGCAGTCGCGGCGGATCGTGCGCGAGATCGAGGCTCCAGAGTCGCACTTGCAGAAATGCGCCGCAACCCTGGAGCAGCCGGCTCAATTCGCGGATCGTCGCCCGCCAGACTCCCATCGACACGCCGCCATCGACGACGAGCGCCAGCCGCAACCAGCGCTCGCGAATCGGCCGCACCACCGGCAGCCAGAGCCGCTCCTCGACGACGCGCCGGACCGTCTTCTCTTCATCGATTTCCCAGCGTCCCCGCGCCGGCACCTTTCGCATCAGAGGCCGCAGCGCCCGCAGGATCGCGCGCGAATCGGGCAGAGCGCGAGCCGACGGCGCGATCACTCCCCGGCCTGCACCCGTCGAGACGCCCTGGCCCACCCGTGGCAAATAGACCGACAACTTGCCGGGCGGAGGCGCGATCGCGTTGGCAATCGGAGTCTCGGGAGGGGGAACGCTTTCTTGCCG
>JBBSDR010001142.1:0-3294 GCA_038240465.1 Gemmatales bacterium | reverse complement strand
TGATCGTTCTCTGCTTGGAGTGCGCAGCAGCGTTGTTCCCAATCCGCACAACGACTACAGGTGCTATGCCTCATGTTTACCATGGCCATCTTTGTAGTCCGGCTACGTTTTTTGGCCAGATCGCCGGTGAACGGTTACGAGAAGGTGAAAGGAGAGTGTTATTTGTCGGGACGACTGTGTTTCGGTTCGGGTCCCGCCGATAGCTGCGCATTCTCCGCGCGAATCAATCCAGGCACTGCGGCGCGCAACGTGTTCGTCAAGTCCTTGGCGACGTTAGCTCGTTTCAGGAAGAGCAGAGCAAAACATGTGTCAGGCACTCCGGGGAAGCGCTCGCGCCAGCTACCGTCGGGGAGTTGGCTGGAGAGGATCAACTCAGATCCCCAGGCATACCAATCCTTGCCTCCGAGTTTGTTGAGGTTGCAGATCACCGCCACACGTTCAATGGACCAGCAGAAATACAGGTCGCCCCATGCGTCGTGGCCCAGCAGTCCTCCGCTCCACATGGTCGGGCTATGGGCTACCTGGTTCAACTGCTGCAAGAGCTTCAATTCATCTGGCTTGGCGCTGCTCATGCGACTGGAAATCTCTTGCCCGAGCGGAGTATTCATGCTCAACTGCTTGGACAGTCGAGCCAACTCGGCTGTGTCCCGACTCCTTGAGGTACGCTCGATTTCCGGCAGGATCGTCGCAGTGCCGATCGTCTGACTGAGGAAGAGCAGCCCTCGACGCATTACCAGGTCATCCTCATCCTGAATGCGGTTTGGCTCAGAAGACGTCGCGGATGGATTCTTTGCCTTTTTCTGGCCCTCCTTGATGCCTCGCCCCGTTGCGAGACTCAACAACCCGGCACAGGTTGTGGAATGGTGGAGGACATTCGGACTCATATTGAGAAAGTAACCCCAACTCCCATCCTCTTTCTGCGTCGTCCTGAATCGGTTCTCGGCCGCTGCCAGCGACGCATCCACCGAAATTTCATACTTGCGAGCAATCCACAGAGCGAGGACAGCGAATTGAACGTTGGAATTGTCGTCGATTGCCACTGCGAGATTGCCAGGCTTGAAGGTTTGTGATTTCAGGCTATTCAGCAGGTCTTGTTCTTGCTTCGAGGTCAGCAGGGAGCAGTGATACCCCCAGCCACCCCAGCGACTCTGGCTGGCAATCAAGCGTAATGCCATACTTCGGATTAAATCGCGATCTTCTGTACTCCCCCGCCGGTCAAGAAACATAATGGCGAGAGACAACGAATATGTAAACGTGAGTCGGCCACTCTCCTCCCGCACGACATCCGCGGCTTTTGTGACAGCGGCATCACTGGGCAACACGCCACATTCCAGAAGGGTCAACCCTGCCAAAGCTGTTGCCCCGGTGTTAGCTCCCGGGTACACGGAATACAGATCCCCGCTGAACATTACCTTCTTCAAGTAGACTACGCCTCGGTCAATGGCTTGAGTGACTTTCGGCAGTTCCGTAGCAGGGAAAGGGCCGGATGGTTTCGAGGGGGATGACTCCTGAGGATTGGACAGGGGGTTCTCCTCGAGTGGTGGCAACGGTTGCTGCGTCTTGGGCTTGAGTTGTTTCCCTGTGGGCAGTGCATTGGGTTCCGAAGCAACTATGGTGCTTCTGGGCTTGCTTGCCTCAGATTGTTCACCGTGTTTGGGACCACAAACGCACCAGGCAGCCAATGCAACCCCGCCAGCAATGATCAACCCTGCACTCGTGATAAGGGTACGACTGGCACGAGGCAATAAGGAGGCGGAGGAACGAGCCGCACCTGCTTCCGCCTGTGCCGGCTGCTTCCCCGGTGAAGAAGGAATTCTCCCGGCCGACTGTCCAGGAGGGGGTGTGTAGGGTGTCGCGATCGGGTATGCCGTCCTTCGCCTGTGCGCGGAGGTAAGTTCCGAAACTTCATTGGGGCTGACGGTGAAGTACACGCTACACCGAGGACACTTCACCCACGATGGCATGGCCTGGTCGATCTGCACAATCGAACCGCATCGCGGGCAAGTATATTTTGTCGATTGCACAGTCTGCTCCTCTTCTGAAGAGAAAGACCACAGCGCCGTGTATAGACACAGTCATGTGGCTTGATTGTACCTGTTGCAGACCCGACGTCTACTTTATTCTTTCGGCTCTTCGTGAATCCTGTTCTGCTTCATCATCCGCGCAAGCACTTCGGCACTGCTTCATCACGAGATAGTCATTCGCATTGCTTCGGCGAATCTCCAGACATCGTGAAACGTGTTGTACAGCGGCGCCGGAGCGACGCGAAGGACGTCCGGTTCCCGGAAATCGCAGACGATGCCGGCTTCCACCAGACGATTCAGCAGCGGCCGCCCGCCGGGGGCCTTCAACGAAAGTTGACAGCCGCGCTGTCGTGGGTCTCGCGGCGTCCGGACCTCGACCACTCCGCGAGGCAACTGGTCGAGCAGCCATTCCAGATAGCCGGTCAGCTTCTCCGATTTCGCGCGCAACGCCTCCATGCCTGCCTCGTCGAATAAGGCGAGAGACGCCTTCAATGGGGCCAGCGCCAGGATCGGCGGGTTGCTCACCTGCCAGCCGTCCGCTCCCGCGCGCGGCACGAACTGGCGCTCCAGATGCATCCGGAAGCGCGTCGCCGGATCGTTGCCCCACCAGCCGGCCAACCGCGGCAGCGACAGGTTCTCTCCGTGCCGGCGATGGACGAACGCTCCCGCGACGGCACCGGGACCCGCGTTCAGATACTTGTAACTGCACCACGCCGCGAAATCGACGTCCCAGTCATGCAACTTCAGTACGACGTTTCCCGCTGCGTGAGCCAGGTCCCAGCCGCTGATACAGCCCTGTTCATGAGCAGCATGCGTCAGCCGCTCGACGTCGAGAAACTGGCCCGTCAGGAAGTTGACGCCGTTCAGCAGCACCAGGGCGATTTCCTGTCCGCGCCCGGCCAGCAGCGCATCGACATCCTCTTCGCGCAGCAAGTCCTCACCCGGACGAGGAGCGATCGTCAGCAGATGGTTCGCCGGATCGAGACCGTGATGGCTCACCTGCGACGACGCGGCATAGAGATCGGACGGAAACGCCGGCTCGTCGATCAGCAGTTTCGTGCGGCTGCCGGCTGGACGATAGAAGGACGCCATCAAGAGATGCAAGTTGAGCGTCAGCGAGTTCATCATCACGACCTCGCCCGGCAGCGCTCCGACCAGCCGCGAGCCTGGCTCGGCAAACTGCTCGTGATACGGATACCACGGCGATTTGGCGCGAAAGTGGCCCTCGACGCCGAGACTGGCCCAGTCGTCCAGCTCCTGCTCGATCAGG
>JBBSDR010001141.1:0-3295 GCA_038240465.1 Gemmatales bacterium | reverse complement strand
TCGAGGCGCGGCGGAAGACACCGCCGAACCTCGAGCGGCACGGCCCGGTTGGTTGACAATCGTCGGGACCGCTGTAGAGTTGCGCAGGAGATGAGGGATTCGAGCAACCGCCCGAAGGAGAAGGACGATGAAGCAACTCGTGCTGGCCATCCTGGGACTGGTACTGGCAACCGGGGCTGCCCAGGCGCAGTTTGGCAGGCCCTTCCAGCGGCCGACAGTCCGCCCCCCCGTCAATCCGTTTGCTCCGGGAGGGTCGGGCAACTCGGCGCTGACGCCGCAACAGTCGGATACGCTGCGTCTGCTCGGCCAGCAACTTCGGCCCGGCCAGGCGCTGGGACCACAGGTCGTCGAGCCGTCCGTGGGAGTTACCGGTCATCCGGTGCGGTTCAACTACTACTCGCACTACTACACGTTCCCGTTCCCGCGATCGGGTCTGGGGTCGGCGGGTTCTTCCCGGCCGGTCGCGCCTGCGGCCAGTCAGGGACGCGACTTTGGCATGGCCCCGCCCACGCCGGGCATCGGTATTCTCATCAGTTCGGGGGTTCGCGGCGGAGAGTGAAGTTACCTTACACAGGACCCGACGATCGGAAGCGAGCCGTTCTGGTCGGCGGGCATTCCTCAAGCTACTATCGGACAAGGGAAGGAACCCATGTCGAGCCGACATTCTCTCCGCGGCGGGGCTGGATTGGCCCTGCTGACGGGACTGGTTCTGGCCTCCATCGCGCCGGCCCAGAATTGCGATTGCCAGAAGGACTGCTGCCCGCCGTACTTTAAGTACCGGTTCGAGGGCGCGCCCAAGATCAAGTTCAAGCACGGCTGTCCCAAGCCGATCTGCGATCCGTGTCATCTGCCGCACTACGGCTACTACCAGACCTGCTGGGCGCCCTGGCCGTTCCCGCCCGACTGGACGCACTGCCCGGTGCCGCCGCCGGCCGCCCTGGTGCAGCCCATTCCGCCCAAGCGGTTCCGCGGCGAACCCGCGACCGACGACAAGGAGCGGGACGGAGACAAGGACAAGGATCGCGACCGGGAACCCGCCGCCGCTCCGGCGCCACGCCGCCACGAGGGGGCCGCGATGCCGCAATTCCTGCCGTCCCCCGCGGCGACAGCGACGATGCCCACTCCGGCTCCGGCGCCTGTTTCCGAACACGCAACGATGTCCGCTCCGGATACCCCCGCCGCCATTGTGCCGAACGCGCTGCCGGTGGGGCCCGTCAGTCAGACGGTCTCACACGAGGGGCATTCCGAACCAGCGCACACCGAACCCGCGCCGGTTCCCCTGCAGCCCGTGCCGCCCGTCCCCGAGGTGGTGAAGCCCGTCGAGAAGCACGAGGAAACGCCGGTCATTGCGCCCATGGTGTACAAGGCCCCCGAGCCTCCGGCCCAGTTGCCCGTCGAACCTCCGGCCCGGTTGCCCACGTCGCTGGCAGCGCGGGTGACCGAACCGGCCCCCATCGACACGCCGCGTCCGCAAACGGTCGCCGCGAACGGTGCCGCGCCCGCCATGCGCCTGGTCAACAGCCGCCGCATCCTGCTCGATTACGATCTGAAGGACGTGTCCGCTCCCGAGTTGTCGCTGCTGGAGTTGTGGTACACGCAGGATAGCCGGCACTGGTACAAGGACCAAACGTCGGTCAAGAGTGGCGCGCCGTATGTCGTCGAGGTCAACAAGGAAGGGACTTACGGCTTCATGATGGTGGCGCGCAATCCGTCTGAAAAGAGCGTGCCGCCGGCGCCGGGCGAGGCGCCGCAGGTCTGGGTCGAGGTGGACTGGACAAAGCCGGTCGTCAACCTGGTCGATGTCAAGGCCGGCACGGGTCCGATGGGCCGGAGCGCCTCGATCATCTGGACGGCGACGGATACCAACCTGACGCAGAAGCCGGTGTCGCTCTCGTATGCGGAGAAGGCGGAAGGCCCGTGGAAGACCTTCGCGGCCAGCTTGGAGAACACGGGGCGTTACACCTGGCAGGTTCCGAGTACCGTTCCCGCGAACGTCTTTGTGCGGGTCGAGGCATTCGACCAGGTCGGCAACATCGGCTCCGCGCAGACGCCGCTGCCGGTGCAGATGCCCTGAATCGATGGGATGGTGAGAGAGAGCGTGAAACGCCAGGCAGTCGGATGCCTGGCGTTTCGCGTTTTTTCACGGTCGCGCGATAAGATACTCCTCAGCACTTTTCCCCTCTTCGAGGACATACCGATGAGTCGAAGCGCTCTGCTGCTCTTCCTTTTCCCCGTGTTCGTCCACGCCGCCGACGAGCCGTGGACGCGGACGCGCGACGTGATCTATGGCCGCAAGTATGGCGTCGCCCTGACCCTGGATGTGTTTACGCCGAAGGACGCCAACGGCCTCGGCCTCATTTTCGCTGTCAGCGGCGGCTGGTTCTCCGATACGAAAAACATCAACGCCGCCTTTGCCGAACCGTTCCTCAAGCGCGGCTACACCGTCTTCGAGGTCGTTCACGGCAGCCAGCCGAAGTTCACCATTCCCGAGATTGTCGAGGACATGCACCGGGCGGTCCGCTTCATTCGTCATTCCGCCCAGCGCTTCAAGATCGATCCCGACCGTCTCGGCATCTACGGCGCTTCCGCGGGTGGTCATCTGTCGCTGATGATGGGTCACGGCGGTAAGGACGGAGACCCGAAGGCGGCCGATCCGATCGATCGGTTATCGAGCCGGGTCCAGACAGTCGCCTGTTTCTTTCCGCCGACCGACTTCCTGAACTTCGGCAAGCCCGGCCACGAACTGCTCGACCGGGCGCTGAAGCCGCCCTTTACCGCCGCTGTCGATTTCCACGAGTTCGACAAGAAGACGGCCCTCTTCGTGCCGGTCAAGGACCCAAAGAGACTGCGTGAGATCATGCGCGAGATATCGCCCATCACGCACGTTTCGAGCAAGTCGGCGCCGACGCTGATGATTCACGGCGACAAGGACAGGCTGGTGCCTCTGCAGCAGTCGGAGGTGATGGCCGAGAAGTTAAAGGAAGCGGGCGTACCGGTGGAAGTGATCGTCCGCAAGGGAGCGGAACACGGCTGGGCGACGTTGCTGCTCGATCTGGAACTGCTCGCGGATTGGTTCGACAAGCATCTCAAGAAGAAGTAGTGTGGCGGAGGTTGGACCGACGGCGGAATAACTTCCCTCTTTCTTGCCGCTTGCGGCTTAGCGGACTGGCCGCTAAGGATCGACGGCGGAATAACTTCCCGCCCCAGGCGGCTTAGCGGGGGGGCCCCTAACCCGCCAGCGGCCAGAAACCGGGGAGGTATTCCCCCCGCGGTCCACCCAACGCCACACGACGTC
>JBBSDR010001140.1:0-3306 GCA_038240465.1 Gemmatales bacterium | reverse complement strand
GTTTGAACCTGCCGCTCGCCTAAGCCGTATGTGTACTGCGTTGATGAATGCCTCTGGCGTCGCGACCATGTCCATGCAGTCGGCCCAGTCGCGGTTCGCGGGCAGATCGCGTACCACGGCTGGCTTGCCGGTCGCGAGGTATTCCTTCAGCTTCAAGGGCTGCATCGCTCGCGTCACCGGCAGATCGGCATACGGCATGATCAGTACCGCTGCCTCGCGCGCAAGCGAGGGCAAACGCTCATACGGCAACGACGGCAGATAGGCCACGTTCGGCGTCTGCATTATCGACGGATCGGGATCGTCCTTTGGGCCGACAAGGAGGACGGTCCCCGGTGTCAGGCTGGCCGCCAGCGCCTTCACCCAGTTCGCGTCCATGCGGCGATCGACAACTCCCCAAAAGACGATCAGCGGACGCGGCAGGTCGCGTACTTCCGGAAGCGGTGGAGCGCCGGCTGTCGTTGCCCAGTGGTCGAGATCGACGCCGTGGGTCAGCAATTCGGACGGTCTTCCCATGCCTGCCAGCCGGGTTCGCAGCGTTTCGCTGACGACGATGATGCGATGACATTCGCGGACGAACTTCGCCTCCAGGCGCTGCATCGCCCGGCCATCGACGCCCGGCCATTCGCCGAAATCATCGACGCAGTAGTACACCCAGCGCCAGCCCGGAAAGCTCTCGACCAGATCGGCGACAATCGGCAGCGTCGAGACGACGATGGGAGGAGCGAGCAGTGGCGCGGCAAGGCGGCGCAGATGGCGAGCGAGCAGCCAGCGATTGAGAGCGCGATCGAGGCCAGTGCTGAACCACGGCCACATGCGCGGATTGCTGACCGACAGATTCACGGGCAATGGCGCCGTCTCGGCGGGCCTGCGCTGCGTCCAGTGACGAAACTTTTCCAGCGCTCGCTTGATAGAAGCGAGATCGAAGCGCGGCCGGCGCAGGCCGATGGTGTTGACCCAGAAGGTCCGATGGCGCGGGATCAAGCGCCGAAAGAGATGCTGGCAGCTCGACGGATGCCGGCCCCAGTCGTCGGCGAAGACGATGAAGGATGCCGTGTCGCTCATGGCAGCATCTCCCGATAGAGACGTTCGTAGGACGCGAGCATTTGCTCCTCGTCGTAGAGCGCGAACGCTCGCTCGCGGCCCGCGTCTCCCAGGCGTTTTCGCTCGGCGGCATTCTCCGAGAGATGCAGCAGATGGCGGGCCAGTCCCTCGGCATCGCCCACCGGCGCCAGCAGGCCGGTCTTGCCGTCGAGTACAACCTCGCCGACGCCGCCCGCCGCTGTCGAGACAACCGGAAGCCCCGCCGCCATTGCTTCGATGACCGTGAGCGGGATACCCTCGTTGATGCTCGATAACAGGAACACGTCCGCCGCCCGGAGCAGTCGAGACACATCACTGCGCAATCCAAGGAGTCGGACACAATCTTGCAGACCCAGGCGCGCGATTGTCTCGCGGATGGCTGATTCTTCGGGTCCTTCGCCGACAAGAACCAGCCTGGCGAGCCGGGAGCGTGAGCGACCGGAGTTCCCCGCTGAGAACTCCGGTGAGAACTCCGCGGAGAACTCCGGTCGCTCACGCTCCCGGCGCGCCTCAGCCAGCGCCTTGAGCGCCGTCTGATGGTCCTTGATCGGCACCAGCCGCGCCACCTGCATGATAACGAGTGCATCCTCCTCGACATTCATCTCGCGCCGGATAGCAGCACGATCCGGCGGCGATTGTCGATAGGGAGACAGATCGACGCCGTTGTAGATAACGCCGACGCGCTGTTTTGGAATGCCCTCGTTGACGATGAGCGCCTGGCGCACGACCTCGCCGACGCCGATGACGCGATCGCACCGACGCATCAGAAGACGATTGGCGACGATGCGTTTCCGCCGCGGATAGTCAGGCACCCATCGGCCATGTTCGGTGAACAGGATAGGCGTTTCTCGGAGTAAACGCGCCGTCAGCGCATAGAAGAAGGGCGTGTATTGATGGGCGTGAATGAGCGCGGTATGAGTGCGGGCGAGGTGGCGCGACAAGCGCCACGGCAAGCGCCAGTCGATGCCGGAGCGGCGATGCAGTACCTCGACGGCGAAGCCTTCTCCGCGCAGTTCCTCTCCCAGCGAACCCAACTCGTCGAGACAGACGAAGTGAAAATGAAAGCGCTCGCGCAGCATGCGCGCCAGCCGGGCGACGAGGACTTCCGCTCCGCCGACGCGAAGACCGTGCAACAACTGACAGATGACAGGACGCGATGATGTCATGGGACGGCCAGCAGTTCGGCCGCGACCTTCGCGACCAGCCGGGTATAGAGATGGCGATGATAGCGATGGGTGCCGTAAAAGTGGATCACATGCGCTTCGGGGACCAGGCTGTCGCAACTGGGATCATAGTTGATGTAGTGGCGCGGGCTGAGCCTCGCCGCGCCCGACGCTTCGAGGAGATAGATGACCACGCACTGATCGGCGCCCCACTGCTTCATCGGCAGTCCCTCAGCCTCGCAGCCGCGCAGGACGTGTTCGACGCGATCCAATGGCAACTCGCGCTCACAGCCGTAGAAGCCGGCAGTCGTCCCCTGAGGGAAGCGCTCCGGCAAGCCGACGCGCTTCGCCACCTGGGCCAGCTTCTCGCGGAAGATCGTCTGGACGTGCCTGTCGCCGGCGGCCGGCGGCTGGTCCGGCGGCTGGCCAAAGAGCAGCGCGCCCGTGCCGCTGTCGATCCAGGCGAGGACCTCGTCGGGCCGCTTCAGGACAATCACGTCGGAATCGATGATGAGGCGTTTCGGCGTCGTGCACCACAACTCCGTATCGACAAGGCGGCGCCAACTGGCGTCGTGGCTGCGTTGACGAAACAGGTACGAGTCCGCTCCGAGAACTTGTCGGGCGCGCTCATCGGTCTCGTTGGTCATCAGGACGCGGATGCCGGGAACGTGGTGCTGAACCAGCCTGGCTGATTGTTCGTCGAGACTGCCGTCGGAATGCACAAAGACGGCAACGGCAGGACAGTAGCGCAGGAACGACTTGATGGCAGGCAGATACATGGGCATGTCGCGGCGGCTGAGCATGGTGTGGACGGAGCAGGTGCCGTTGGGATTGCAGGGCAGCGGCGGCGTGTGGAGGATACGGCGGGTGCGCCAGCGGAAGTACTTCTGATGCAACGCCTGTCGCAAGCGGTAGAACATTATGGAATCCCTCGACCCCGTGGTGCAGGCGGCTCGCCTGCTCTTCCGTCTTGCCGTGGTGCAGGCGGCTCGCCTGCTCTTCCGTCTTGCCGTGGTACAGGCGGCTCGCCCGCTCTTCTGCTGAACAAAGAGCAGGCGAGCCG
>JBBSDR010001139.1:0-3308 GCA_038240465.1 Gemmatales bacterium | reverse complement strand
CGGCAAGGCAGCGGCGTCCACCTGATGCTATACTACAGTAGCCGGGTCCGCGCAGAAAGCGGCCCAGAGAGGATCGCCGTTCCGCGCAAGGGTTCCCCTGTGTCCTTGCGTGGGCCAAGATCGAGAGACGCGCATGGCGGTTCGCATTGAACCCGATTCCGAACCCATCCCCGGGTACCGGCTCATCGAGCGCCTGGGCGGTGGTGGATTTGGCGAAGTGTGGAAGTGCGTGGCCCCGGGGGGGCTGCACAAGGCCATCAAATTCGTATTCGGCAACCTCGATATCGCCGGCGACTCCGGCCATCGCGCCGAGCAGGAACTCAAGGCCCTCAGCCGCGTCAAGACGGTCCGCCATCCTTATATCCTGTCGCTGGAACGATTCGACATCATCGACGGCCAACTCCTCATCATCATGGAGCTGGCAGACCGCAATCTCTGGGACCGCTACAAGGAATGCCGGTCGCAAGGGTTGCCCGGCATTCCGCGCCCCGAACTGCTCGGCTACATGCAGGAAGCATCCGAAGCCCTCGACCTGATGAACAGCCTGTATCAGTTGCAGCATCTGGACATCAAGCCGCAAAACCTTTTTCTCGTCCATCAGCATGTCAAGGTCGCCGACTTCGGCCTCGTCAAGGACATGGAAGGGTCGCATGCCTCGGTTACCGGCGGGATAACCCCTGTCTATGCTGCCCCGGAAACGTTCGACGGCCGAGTCACTCGCTTCAGCGATCAATACAGTCTGGGCATTGTGTTCCAGGAACTGCTGACGGGCCAGAGGCCGTTTTCGGGAGCCAATGTTCGTCAACTGATCCTGCAGCATCTCCAGGCCGAGCCCAACCTCTCCTGGCTCGAAGAACACGACCGTCCCATCATCGGCCGGGCGCTGTGCAAGACCCCGGAGCAACGCTACCCGACCTGCAGCGAACTGGCCCGCGCTCTGGTGGAGGCCACGACACAGGAGACGGCTGGCAATTCGACGGCTCAACCCGTTCGAGGCCGTTCGCCGTACGGCCGGGTCGATGACAGCGCCCCGCAGGACGGCCACACCTGGGGACCGCAAGGAAGCAAGACGGGAGACGGACGGGCAGGACAAGGGGAATCGGAACAGCAACTCCTGGCGCCGCGCACGCCGGCCCCGCCGCGGGCCAGAGAGTCGAACCAATCGCCGACGCACTTCATCGGCATTCCCGGGGCAGCCAGCCCGCGGGCGGAAGCCCCTCCTGCTCCGCAAACGCCGCCGGGACCACGCATTACGCCGCGAGTGGCACGCCCACCCGACACGCCTGCTCCCGCGCGCGAGATGGATCGCGGCGGGGCCTTGTGTCCCGCCCTGATCGTCGGCATTGGCGGACTGGGAGCGCAGGTTCTGCAGTCGTTCCGCTCGCTTCTGGGCGAACAGTTCGGCTCCCCCGAAGCATTGCCAAATGTGCGGACGGTGCTGATCGATACCGATCCCGAAGTTCTCGAGTTCGGCGGACTGCCGCCCGACCTGGCCAAAAAGATGCGCGAGCTGCTGGGACCGCCGGCATTTCCGCTGACGCCGGCCGAGATGCTGGCGGCGCCGCTCAACCGCCCCAGCCATTACCTGCGGAACCAGCAGGGACGCATTCCCGTCGAGACCTGGCTCAACCAGCGCATGGTCTATCGCATCCCGCGCGAACAGGTGACAACGGGCATTCGCGCGCTGGGCCGGCTCGCCCTGGTCGATCACGTCCGACCGATCCAGCGCCGCCTGCAACTGGAACTGGAGGCGTGCCGGGACGTCGCCGCCCTCGACCGGGCCGGGAAAAGTACCGGCCGGGGCGTGCGCGCGTATCGGCCGCGGATCTTCCTCGTCGCCGGCCTGATGGGGGGCACCGGGAGCGGCATGTTCCTCGACCTGGCCTATCTCCTGCGCAACCTGGCGCGGCAGATGGGGACTCCCAATCCGCACATTACCGGCCTGCTGTTCATCCCGCAAATGGAGAAACGCGGCTCCCAGCATTCCAGAAGCAGCGCGGCCGGCGTTGCTGCTGCCTCGTCGCATCAGGGACTGCGGCCCTCGGCGCAAGGGATCGATACAGCGACACGGGTGATGCCCCTGGGAAATGCCTGTGCCGCGTTGACGGAATTGCTCCATTACTCCCAGCCCGGGACCGAATTTCAGGCGCGCTATTTCGAGCGCGAAGTCGGGCTGGCGGATGGGGAATCTCCCTTCAATCCCACCTATTTACTGCCGCTGCCGGAAACGCCCCAGAAGAAGGAGAGCCAGGAACTGATCGGCATGACGGCTCACTTCCTGTTCGGGGAATGTGCCTCGGCTTTCGGCCGCTGGCGTGGGGCCGGGGCCGAGGCGGACGTACCCGGAGACCCGGTGTATCGGACGCTGGGGTTGTATCGCGTCGCCTTTCCGCGCCGCCAGGTGGTCCAGCAGGTGGCGCTGCGCAGCCTGCGGAAAATCGTCGAGCGCTGGTTGAGCAAGGATGCCCGGCCTCTCGTGAACGAGGTGCGCGAGTGGGTGACGGAACAGTGGCGCGGACACGAACTCGGCGCGGAACACTTCATCACGCGCATCCAGGATGCGTGCGAGAAGCGTCTGGGAAAAGATCCCGAACTTGCATTTAACGCGGCCCTCGAGCCACTGCTGAACAAACTCGGCGTCGATTCCCAGAAGGGCTTCCTGGGACGAGTGCGGGGAGGCGCCGCGGCGGTCCTTCCGGATACGGATGAGGTCCTCGAGACACTGGTTCGCTTCGAGCAACTGCTCGGCCGGCCTCAGGTCGTTCAGGAAGGGGACGTTTACACGTCCACCGACTGGAACGTATCGTCCTCCACGGCCGCCGAGGTCACGGGTGCGGCCCCCGGGATGCCGGAAATGACGGTCCGGTTGCCAGGCCATCGGGACTCGCCGACCGGAGCGTTGGTTCTCGCTCTGCGCGAGGCGGCGTTGGCCATTGGCACCGATTGGAGCCAGAAGCTGGCCGAGTTGCCCGTCAAGCTGATTGAGAAGCCCGCTTTCCGACTGGCCGGCGCCGAGGAATCCGTGCGCCAGGTAGTCGCCAGCATCGAGCAGGTGCTGGAGCGTCACGAACCGTTCGGCCGCGAACTGGCCGACAAGGCTGCTGAGGCGTATGGGCTGGTTCTGACGTTCCTCAATTCGCTGGGCGAGACACGCTCCTGGCCGCGCCGCGGCCTCACCCCCGAGCAGGTCGTCGAGTTGCTGCGGACCTATTCCAAGGCGCGCTATCAGAGCCTTGTTTTGCAGCAGGTGCTGTCCGTGTACGTCAGCCTGCGCGGTTGTCTGACGGATGAGCTGCGCGAGATCAACT
>JBBSDR010001138.1:0-3315 GCA_038240465.1 Gemmatales bacterium | reverse complement strand
CCTGTTCTTCAGCAGGGTCAGCAACGCCGGCAGGCCCGCCCTGGCCGTCTCTCCCAGTTGTCCCAGGGCAAAGGCCGCCTGGTCGCTCACTGCCGGCGTTTGATCGGCGAGGGCGGCCACGAGCGCCTTGACGACATCCTCCGAGGGAGCGGTCTGCCGGCCCAGGGCCTCGACGCAAAGGGCGCGCGTGGTCGCGTCCATCGACTTGAGTCCCTTGAGGAGAATCGGAGCAGCATCCGGACCGAAACTCGACAGCACCGAGGCGGCAGTGCGGCGCTGATCGGCGTCTCCCTCCAGCAGGCGAGCGAACTCAGGGATGGCTTCACTCGCCCCCGGGCCAATCCGCGCGAGGGCCTCCATTGCCAGGGTGGCGGCACTCGCCGGCGCGATCGTTCGCGGCGTGGCCGGGGATGGTTGTCCAAAGCGCGGCGGGAAGCCGAGAGGAGGAGTAGCGGCGGGTGGATTCTTGATGATCTTCAGCAAACCCGCGACGCCAGGCTTTGACGCCGGGCCAATGCGGCCCAGTGCCTCGACGGCGCTGAGACGGAGCAGGATGTCGCCGTCCTCCAGCGCCTTGACAAGTGCCGGCACGGCCTCTCTCGAATCCGGGCCAATCGCCGCCAGGGCCTGAGCCGAGAGCTGGCGGACGACAAGGACGCGATCGCTCAGGCCGTCCTTCAGGGCTGTGACGGCGGGCTTTGCGGCTGAACCCAGCGTCCCCAGGAGATACGCGGCATACTGGCGCATCTGCGCATCCTTGTCGTGCATCGTGGCCGCCAGGGTGTCAACGATGGTGCTGGAAGCCTTGTCCAGGCGGACAAGGGCCATCAAAGCGAGGCGGCGATCACCGGCCTCTCCCCTGGCCAGCCCTTCGCCGAGGACCTTGACCACGTCGTCGCTCACCGATCCGGAAGTCCCAAAGGGATACCCCACGGGGATGAGTCCGTCGGCCGCTTGCAGCCGGACGCCCGGGTCTTGATCCTTCAGCGCCTCGTTGAGTACTTCCTGTCGTTTGGCCACTGTCTTGGGAAGCACGGCGCGCGTGTACGGAGAGAGGGCGAGCGAGGCAACGGCCTGACGACGAACAGCGGCATTCTCGTCCTTTGCCGCATCAAACAGCACCTCATGGGCCGCTGTCTGCTGCTGCGGATAGCGCAAGAGCGCATGGGCAACGTGAACGCGGACCAGGACGTTCTTGTCCTTCAGAGCGTCGATCATGGTTGGAACCGGTGCCAGCAGGGGTCGAACACTTTGAAGTTGCGCGAGTGCCGCGGCCGCACCGATGCGGACGCGATCGTCCTCGCTCTTGAGGGCTTTCAGGAGCGGATCCGGATTGGGGATTTTCGCCAGGGCGGCCATCGCCTGACGACGGACCGGCTCCCTTTCGTCTTCGAGGGCCTTGATCAGGACGGCGACCACGTCTCCATCCATGACGCCGACCGCCGTCAAGCCCAGAGCGCCCTGACGACGGCGCGTCGCGTCCTTGTCGGTCAGTAGCTTGACGAGTTCAGGAGCAGCCAATCGTCCGATTGTGGCAAGCGTCCGTCCGGCCCGATCGTGGATGAGGGAATCGCCATCTTCCAGTCCGTCGAGCAGAATCGTCAGTTCCGGTCCCGTTTTCTCCTCGATCCGCCACAGCGCCCCGGCAACGGCGATGCGAACCTGCTTGTCGTCATCCTTGAGGAGCGCCGTCAATTCCTTCGCGGCATCCTTTGCCCTGTCGCCAAGAGTGGCCAGGCCATCGACGGCGCTGGCGCGAATAGCAGCGACGGGATCTTTCAGGGCCAGGCGCAGCAGCGGCACGCTATCCGCGCCGAGCGTGGCCAGGCGGGCGACGATCATCTGCCGGGTGTCGGCATTCTTGCTCGCGAGGCCCTTTTCCAGATGATCGAGTCCATTCTTCCCGGCGCCGATCAAGGCATTCAGAGCGATGCTGCGAACCATCAGGTCCGGATCCTCGAGCAGAGTGGTAACCGCCGCGGGCGTTTCCGCGTCGAGTCCGATATAGCCCAGGACCAGCAGCGCGTTGACACGGATAGAGCTGTTGTTGTCTGCGAGCAGCTTGCGCAGAGCGGGGACGGCATCTTTGGCATTCTGGCGAAGAGTGCCGAGATTCTGAATGGCGGCAAGGCGGATGGCCAATTCCTTGTCTTCGAGCGCAGCCACAAGAACGGGGACGGCATCGGTTCCATGCCGCACGACGACGAGGAGGGCCTGCTGACGAATGGTGATCTCGGGGTCTTTCAGGGACGTCTTCGCGGCGGCCAGCAGTTCCGGCGACGGTTTGGCGAAAGCCAGAGCGGAGAGGGCGTCAAAGCGCGGCGCCACCTCTTTCTCTTTGAGGACGGCGAGCAAGGCCTTGACACCATCGTCGCCGGCGCGGGCGAGAAACTGAGCGGCCATGGTCCGGAGAGACCGATCCGCATCCGTCAGCAGCGGCGCGACACCGGCCACAGCGGCTTCGGCCTGCTTTTTCCCCGCGTGAGGCACGATGTAAGCGAGGAGAGTGCGGCGAACGAGGATGTCCTCCGCCTTGAGGCCCTCGACCAGGGCCGGAATGGCCTCGGCACCAATGCCGCGCAGGGCCTGCAGGGCGGCATTGCGGAGGAGAGCGTTCTTGTCGTTGACGAGCTTGACGAGGTCCGCCGCGGCCGGAGCCGCCTTCACGCCAAGTTGGGCGAGCGATCGTGCTGCTTTGAGGCGAACGGCAACATCATCATCCTTGAGGGCCTTGCGCAGTTCTTCAATGTCCTTGTCTTCCGGACTGGGTTGATCCTGTCGGGCGAGCGACGCACCCGGAAACAACACCATGACGGCAACAAGGCCGAACGCGAGCAGCCGGGGCATGACACTCTCCTGAAACGGGAGGACAGGCAACATCCTCCTGCACTTTAGCCAACGGCATGAGACGACGGCAACATAAAAGTATGCTCGAAGAAGCGGTCCCACCGAGTGTGAATGACGGCTCGCCCCTGGATTGATAAAATCCCCCCGACGCTCCGTCTTCGCCGACGACGGCCGATTTCCTCCCACCTTCGAGAAGTTCCATGCCTCGTCTTCACACCTGTCTGTCGCTCACCTGCTTGATCCTGGCCGTGCCGGTCCACGCCGGCGACAACTGGCCAGCCTTTCGCGGTCCCCACGGCGACGGCCACTCTGACGTCAAGGGCCTGCCGCTGACCTGGAGTGAGAAGGAGAACATTCGCTGGAAGACGGCCATTCCCGGCAAGGCGTGGTCGTCGCCGGTCATCTGGGGCAAGCAAATCTGGATGACCAATGCTCCCGAGGACGGCAAGAAACTTCTCGCCGTGTGTG
>JBBSDR010001137.1:0-3315 GCA_038240465.1 Gemmatales bacterium | reverse complement strand
GCATACACGCGCATCCTGGATCGCAAGGAGGGCGGTTTCTGCAAGGGAACTTGCACGGGGACGGGTCACGACTTCGCCGCCCGCGATCATGTCTGGCTGACGGCCGATGATTGCAAGGCCCTGATTCCGGATACGCTCGAGAAGGGTGCCTCTTTTGCGCTGCCGAACGCGATCGCAATGCGCCTGGCTCGCTTTCATCTGGTCGATGACACGCGGGGCGAACCGCCGCACTGGAACAAGAACGAGATCCGCTCGCTGAAAATGATGCTGACCGTCGAGAACGTGACCGCTCAGAGTGTGCGGCTGCGGCTGGACGGCGAGGCGCTGCTGGCGACCGACGCCGACGTCAAGAAAGCGGCGCGCGGTTTCGACGTCCGTTTGCTCGGCTGGATCGAGTACGACCGGACGAAGAAGACGTTCGGCCGATTCGATGTTGTCGCACTCGGCGAACACTGGGGCGAGAGCGGTCTCACGAGGGGAGCGCGGCCGGGCCGCTCGCCCCTGGGCATCGCCATCGAGTTGGCGAAGGGCAACGAGGAAGCAGACAAGGTCCCACCGCAGGGCGCTCGCTGGCTCGAGGGCTATTACCGCGCCGACCGATGAGAACCGGTTAGGAAAACCCTTCTTGCCGCTTGCGGGTAAGCGAGTTGTCCGCTAAGCCGCAAGCGGCGAAGTCGGCAGAAACCACTTTCACTCCTTCCGGGAACCAATTAAGATTGAAAAACGTCCAACACGACGAGGAGTAGGGTGCGCATGCTCCAGGCAGTGGAGGTGATCAGATGAGTACGGTTGTGCAAGCAACGTGTCCCGGATGCAAGCAGGTCTTGCGCATCCCGGCCGACTGGCTGAATCAGCCGTTCCGGTGCAAGAACTGCCGGACGATCATCCAGGCCAAGGCACTGCCCTCGACCCTGCGGCCGTCCGGCCCGGCAACGCCGACGCCCCTGCCGCCGTCAAAGCCGAGCAAGGCCGCTCCCCCCGCTCCGGCGAAGACACCGACCCGGCCCACCCCTCCTGTCGCCGTCGCGGTGCCTGCCGCTCCGCAGGTCCGGCCGGCGCCGCAGTCCGCCCCCGTGGCCATTCCGGTCCCGGCAAGGGCCGCGAGTTCGCCGCCGGTCGCCATTCCGGTTAACGCGGCGGGCGTCCCTCTCGCTCCCATGGCTATTCCCGTCGCGGCGACCGCGCCCAATGTCTTCGACGGCATTGACGGCGCGATGGATGGCAGCGGTCCTGGCCCGCGGCGTCGTCGTGGTTTCTGGGTGCCTCTGCTTGTCGGAATCATCCTCATCGGTGGGACAGCGGCCGCCGCGGTCCACTTCTGGCCGCACCTCGCGCCGATGTTCGAGAAAGACAAGAAGGAGAAAGGCCCCCTCGTCGCTCAGGATGACAGGAAGCCAACGCCGCCGGTGGAAGACGACAAGGACAAGCCCAAGAACAAGGATCGCAGCGGCGTCACTCCACCCAAGCCGTCAGACAAAACCAAGCCCGACGACAAGAAACCGGCCGACAAGAAACCAGCCGATAAGAAGCCGGCCGACAAGAAGCCCGAGGACCCGACGAAGAAGCCGATTACCCCCGACAAGCCGTCGGACAAGCCCAAGCCCGACGACAAGAAGCCGGCCGACAAGAAACCAACCGACAAGAAGCCCGAGGACCCGACGAAGAAGCCGATTCCTGCTTCCGTCGCTTTCCCGCGCCGCGCGCTGGTGATCAGCGTCCACAACTACCTGTTCGCCAATCCGCTGACCGTGGGCGATTCGCAACCGTCGGGCCGCAACATCCAGAACCTCGTTGGCCGGCTCAGCCAGACGCGCGGCTTCCGAATCTCGCCCAACCAGGTCGCTTTCCTCAGCGATGCCGCCCGGTTCCCGCACAAGGTATACTCGCCGATCAAGGGGACCATCGAGGGGACCATCACCGAATACCTCCAGACCGCCCGCGCCCAGGATCGCGTCGTCCTCCTTTTTGCAGGCCACGCCGCTGAGATGGACGGGCAGGTCTACCTCGATCCGATCGAGGGCGATCTGACCATCCCCGCCAACATGATCCCGCTGAAATGGCTGTACAAGCAACTCGAAGAGTGCAAGGCCCAGCAGAAGCTCCTGATCCTCGACGTTTGCCGGCAGAACATGGCTCGCGGTGAGGAACGCGCCTCCTTCGGCGAGATGACGCCGAAGTTCGATCTCGCTCTGAAGAACCCGCCCCCAGGCATCCAGGTCTGGGCGTCCTGCACCGAAGGACAGAAGTCCTACGAATTTGAGGATGCCCGCATCAACAACAGCGTCTTCCTCGACGCCCTCTATCAGGTGGCCGACAAGGGCATCGAAGGCATCATCCAGAGGCCGGACGATCCCATTCCCGTCGATCAGTTCGTCGAGATGGTCAACGGCATCATGAAGAAAAATCTCGAACCGCTCAAGCTGGTGCAGACGTCGCGGTTGAGTGGGACCATGGGACCACAACTCGCCTATGACCCCAACGACAAACTGGCTGTCGATCCGCTGATCGTGGCGGCGGCGCAGAAGAGCGCTGCCGATGCAACGATTGTTCGCGCGATACTGAAGGAAGTGAGCGTGCCGCCGATCAAGAAGCAACAGGCCGAGGGCCTGCTCCGCTACGAGGCCATGCCGCCCTTCAATGCCGACACTCTTGACAAGTATCCGACGGATAACACGCCGAACCCGCTTCGCGACGCCATCGAGCGGGCGCAGGCGACGCTGTGGGCCATTTCGCCGAACCCGCCACCCGGCGAGTTGGCGGCCGCCGTGCAGAAAATCAAGGATTCCGGCGAACTGAAGGGCGACCTCTCCACGCTGAAGGAGTCGTATATCGCTCCCGGCGCGGGCAATGCCGAGAACGCCTTCAAGGATCAGGTGTTCAACGACGGCAGGCAGGCCGCCAAGATCATCCGCCTTCTCGAGGAAGAACTGGACAAGATGAAGACGGCCGCCGTTATGAGGAAAGAAGCCCCCAAACGCTGGCAGGCCAACTACGACTTCGTCCTGGCCCGTCTCCAGGCCCAACTCGCCTACATGTACGAGTATTCCTCAATGCTGGGTTCGATGCGCAAGGAGTTGCCGCCGCGCGATCCCGCCCTCCATCGGGGCTGGCGTCTGGCGTCGAGCAAGAAACTGCAGGGCGATGGCACCGGCCGCAAGCTGATCAAGGAAGCGGAGAAACTGCTGGAGAAGCTCGTCGCGGACCATCCCGGCACGCCCTGGGAATTGCTCGCTCGCCGCGAAAAGCTGACCGCTCTGGGTCTCCAGTGGAAGCCAAACTGAACCCCTCTCGATCGGGGACGGAGGCATGTTCTTC
>JBBSDR010001136.1:0-3316 GCA_038240465.1 Gemmatales bacterium | reverse complement strand
GCCCGCCCGCTCACTCCCTGGGTCGGCCTGCCCGGTTACAGGCACAGCATTGGCATGGCCCGGCACTGGCACTTCCTCAGCGTCTTGTTCTGGGTCGGCAACGGTGTGGCCTTCGTGGTCCTGCTGTTCGGCACCGGGCAGTGGAAACGCCTGGTGCCGACCTCCTGGCGGGTCCTGCCCGACGCCTGGGCCGTCTTCGTCCATTACGCCACCTTCCACATGCCGCCGGAGCCGGACGGCTTCTACTGCTACAACGCCCTCCAGCAGTTGGCGTACTTCACGGCGGTCTTCGTCCTGGCTCCCCTGGCGATCGTGACCGGGCCTTCGATGTCGCCGGCCCTGACCAACCGGTTCCGGTGGTTCCCGAAGCTGCCCGGGAACCGGCAAATCGGCCGGTCGCTCCACTTTCTCACCATGTGCGCTTTCATCGCGTTCATTATTCCTCATGTGGTCATGGTAGTGATCACAGGGTTTCGCCGGAACATGAACCATATCGTGATGGGGACCGATGATTACCGACCGATCGGGATGATTCTCGGCCTGATTGCGATCGCCGTGGTCGTGGCGCTGAACGCACTCGCCAACTGGGCGGCTTGGAGACGCCCGCGGGCTGTCCAGCATGCCGCCAAGGCGATCATCACGCCGGTCATGCGGCTCTTCCTCGACCACGCCGCCCCGGTGGCGGAGTTCCGCCGCGAGGACATCTCGCCGTTCTTCTGGCCGAACGGCAAGGTGCCCACCTCCGACGAGTGGAAGGCGCTGGTCGCCGACGGCCTCAAGGATTATCGGTTGCGCGTGTACGGCCTCGTCGAGAACCCGGTCGAGCTGTCGATGGACGACCTCCGGGCTTTGGCCAAGAGGACTCAGATCACGCTCCACCATTGCATCCAGGGCTGGTCGGGGATCGCCGAATGGGGCGGGCTACCGACGGCGGACCTGATCGAGCTGGTCCGGCCGAAGCCGGAGGCGCGGGTGGCCGTCTTCTACTCGTTCGGCGAGGGCCTCGAAGGCGGTCACTTCTACGACAGCCACCCGATCGCGAACCTCACGCACTCGCAGAGCCTGCTGGCCTACGAGATGAACTTCGAGCCCCTGAACGAACAGCACGGGACGCCCTTACGCCTGCGGGTCGAGAACCAGCTCGGCTTCAAGATGGTCAAATGGATACGGGCGATCGAGTTCGTCGCGAGTGCCGAGTCGATCGGCAAGGGGGAAGGTGGTTACAACGAGGACAACGAGTATTTCGGCGAACTAGCCAACATCTGACTTCGAGACGAGACGAGACGACGATGAGACATTTATTGGTCAGGATCAAACGATACAATCCCGAGCTGGATGACGAGCCGCATTGGAAGGATTACCGGGTCGAGGCCGACCCTACGGACCGGGTGCTCGACGTGTTGCTCAGGATCAAATGGCACCAGGACGACACGCTGGCCCTCCGCTACTCGTGCGCCCACGGCGTCTGCGGCTCCGACGCGATGCGGATCAACGGGTTCAACAGCCTGTCTTGCAAGGTCCTGGTCAAGACGCTCGAAAGCGACATCCTCACGATCGAGCCGATGCTGGCCCTCCCGGTGATCAAAGACCTGATCGTGGACATGAAGCCTTTCTTCGATAGTTACAAGTCGGTCATGCCGTTCCTGATCAATGACGACCCGCCGACGACGACCGAGCGACTCCAGTCGCAGGCGGAGCGGGCTCGCTACGACGACACGACCAAGTGCATCCTCTGCGCCGCCTGCACGACCGCCTGCCCGCCGTTCTGGCATGGCCAGAAGTATATCGGGCCGGCGTCGATCGTCAACGCTCATCGCTTCATCTTCGACTCGCGCGACCGGGGGACCAGCGAGCGGCTGGAGATCATGAACGACGTCGACGGGGTCTGGCGGTGCCGCAAGGTCTTCAACTGCACCGGGGCCTGCCCCCGTGGCATCCAGATCACCAAGGCTATCACCGAGGTGCAAATTGCCCTTCTGACGGGCAGTACCGAGGGCGGTGGGCCGACACCCGTCGTGGGCGGTGACCGTCAGCGACGCGCCGCTCCCCTGACGGGGATCGCCGAGGCGGATGGGGGGATCGTGCCCAACGCCTGATCCTCGGCTCGTCTCCACCTCCTCGGCTCGTCTCCACCTGGATCCCCGGCTGCTACCAGCATTACTCCGAAAAATCACAGATCGAGCCTTCACCCCAGCAGATCATGATGAGCAAGCACGGCGACAGCAAAAAGCGACGGTTGCAGGCGGCACCCCCGAGCCGGGAGGGCGACCAGGACCGACATCGAGCTTCGGCCGACCCAGAACAACAAATCGGGGCAGTGCCGAATCATTCGGCCTCCCCCGCCAGCCTGCCGAGTTGGACCATCCCCCCCCGAGCAGATCGCCGTCCGAGCCTATGAGAATTGGGTGGCTCGGAGGAAGCAGGCGGGGACCGATCGGGAGGACTGGTTCGAGGCCGATCGGCAGTTGCAAGAGGAGACCAAACACCCCTCCCTCGAAAATGTCCCGGAGAAGGAGACGAACCTGGCGGAAATCGGCAGGCATAGACTCTCGGAGGCTGGGGAACGTGCGGTGGACGACGTGGCCGAGTCGGCGAGGTGGTTTGCCGCCGCTGAGCAGACCCGCGAGGCCGCGGAGAGCGCAGAAGCCCATAGCGCCGGGGCGTCGAATCGGGAGCGGATGGTGGACATCGGCCGTGGCAACCAGCAGGCCGGGCGGCAAGGCCAGTGATGTCCATCGTGCCCGGCTCGCCCGTGACCGCCGAAGATGAGGAAAGACCCTTATGGCAATCCTGTTAAAGAAACATCCGGCAAGCGGCGGTCTCGGTGTCGAACCGCGCTGGACGCGCAGCGACAAGGACGGGGTGGGGACCGCTTACTCGGCGTTGAGCCGGGTCTGGTTCACCGATTCTAAAGGCACTCTCAACGAGGTCTATTACCCGACCATTGACCGGCCGCAGATACGCGACCTCCAGTACCTCATCACCGACGGTGAAACCTTCTTTCACGACGAACGCCACCTGGATAACGTCCACGAATGCCTGGCCCCGTACGCGCTGGGCTACCGCATCACCAACACCGACCCCCGGGGGCACTACCGCATCGTCAAGGAAGTCATCGCCGACCCCCATCGGGACTGCGTGCTCGTGCATACCCGCCTGGAGGCGGACGCCGGCCTGATTCCCAGGTTACGGCTCTTCGCGCTGCTGGCACCGCACCTGGAAGTCGGCGGCCGGGGCAACACCGGTAACGTGGTGCGGACCAACCGGGGCGACGTCCTGGCGGCGCACAAAGGCGGTACGTGGCTCGTTCTGGCAG
>JBBSDR010001135.1:0-3327 GCA_038240465.1 Gemmatales bacterium | reverse complement strand
TGCCGTCGCCGTCGATGTCGTACGCGGCGATGGAGACGTTGTCCGGCTTCGTCTTGCCCTCGGTGATGATGCGCCGCTTCCACGTCGGGTTCTGATACCAGACGACGCGCGTCTTGTCGGCGACGACGATGTCCTTCTTGCCGTCGCCATCGACGTCAACGAGCAGGACGCAGTAACCGACGCCGAGAGTCGTCTCGATTTCCTGCATGCGGAAAGCCGGTTTCTCCTCGGCCGCCTGAGGCGCGGGCAACGGCAGCAGAGCCGCTGCCAGGGCGAGCAACAGCAGCACAAACGCGGCAGAATAGACACGCTTCATCAGTAGTCTCCCGTTTGGTGGCCGATCACTCCTCGTAGTCTTCCGCGCGCTTGCGCATCAGGTCCATCATCGCCTGATGCGTCCCCACCAGTGCCGGGCCGCTTGCCCCCGAGGCCGGCGAGAGCTGGACGTAGCGCCCATCGGTTTGCATCTCCCACGCCTGGCGTGAATCCTGGCGCAAGAACTCCAGGGCTTCCCACAGTCGCTCGCGATGCGGTTTCACCTCGATGGGAACGATGGCCTCGACTCGCGCCGACAGGTTGCGCTGCATCCAGTCGGCCGAGCCGATGTAAAACTCGCCTTCGAGCGGATTGTCCTGACCGTTGGCGAAGTAGTAGACCCGCGAATGCTCCAGAAAGCGGCCGATGACCGACCGCACCTTCAGGGTTTCGGTGAGTCCCGGAACGCCCGGAAGCAGACAGCAGAAGCCGCGCACGATCAACTCGATCGGCACGCCGGCCTGCGAGGCGCGGACCAGGGCCTGGCACACCTGAGCGTCCTCCAACTGGTTCAGTTTGGCGATGATGTGCACTTTCCGGCCTGCCTTGCGATGCTCGATCTCACGGTCGATCATCTTGAGGAAGCGATCGCGCATTGTCATTGGAGCGACCAGCAGCTTCTGAAACGTCGGCTTGCGCGAGCGCCCCGTCAGGTAGTGGAACAGGTTGACGACGTCCCCCGTGAGCGTCCTGTCGTCCGTCAGCAGGCCAAAATCGGTGTAGAGCCGCGCCGTCTTGACGTGATAGTTGCCGGTGCCGATGTGAGCGTAACACTTCAGCCCGGTTGCTTCCTGGCGGACGACCAGGGCGATCTTCGTGTGCGTCTTGAGGCCGACGATGCCATAGACGACATGAGCGCCGACTTTCTCCAACTGCTCGCCCCAGTGCAGGTTCCTCGCCTCGTCGAAGCGCGCCTTCACCTCGATCAGACAGGCGACCTGTTTGCCGCCCTCGGCGGCGCGGATCAGCGAGCGGACAAAAGGCGTGTCATCGCCGACGCGGTAGACGGTCATCTTGAGAGCGACCACCTTGGGATCGTCGGCGGCCGAGTGGATGAAGCGCTCGACGCTGGCGTCAAAGCTCTCGTAGGGATGATGCACGAGGATGTCGCCGGCGCGGATGACGTCGAAGATGTCGGCATCCTCGTCGGCCAGCGGGCCGGGAAGGACCGGCGTCCACGGCTTGTCGCGCAGGTCGGGACGTTCCAGTCCGGCGAGGGCGAAGAGGGTGGTATAGTCGAGCAGGCCCGTCATCTCGTAGACGTCGAGTTCGCTCAACTCGAACTTGGCGATCAGGAGCTTGCGCGTCCACGGATCGGGATGATGGCCGAACTCGAGGCGGACGACCGGCTGAAACTTTCGTTTGCGCAGTTGCTCCTCGACCATTTCTTCGAGGCTGTCTTCGTCCTCCTCCTTGGTTTCGACCTCGGCATTGCGAGACACGCGAAAGAGCGTTGCGCCGATGATTTCCATGCCGGGAAAGAGCTTCTCGGCATTGTGGCGAATGATCTGCTTCAGGCTGGCGTAGCAGAGCGTCCCCTCGGCGGTGCCGGATTTCAGCAGCACCCACGACGGCAGAAACGAGGGGACCTTGACCCGGGCGAAGAGGCGTTCCTCCGTCTCGGGAAGGCGCAGAACGAAGCCCCACGAAGTCGAGAGGTTGGACAGAAACGGGAAGGGATGCCCCGGGTCAAGAGCGAGTGGAGTCAGGGCCGGCGAGACGTTCGTGTCGAAGTGTTCGTTGCACTCGCGTTTCTGCTCTTCGCTGAGACCTTCCCACGGGATCAGATGAATTCCCTTTCGCGCCAGTCCGGGAACAAGGACGTTGAGATAGCAGTCGGCCTGCTGCTGCAGCATGGACTCAATCGTTTCGCGCAGCCGGACCAGCAGGTCCCGGGCAAGCGTCCCCTTGCGCCGGATGACGCTGACACGCTTCTGAAAGAACTCGTCAAGGTTGGATGTGAAGATTGCGAGAAACTTGAGACGTTCGAGGAGCGGAGTGCGGTCGTCGAGAGCTTCCTGAAGGACGCGGCGATTGAACTCGAGCCAGCCGAGATCGCGGTCGTAGGTTGCCTTCTGCCACGCGGAACTGTCGCGGGACTGCTCGAGAATCGCCTCGGTCATGAGTATCTCCTCGTTGAACTGCAAGACTCTGGCGAGCGCGTTCTTCGCAGGCGCTCAGCAGAGGCTCGCGGCTCAACGTACCAGATCATTTCGGCAACGCAAGTGCCAGCACCCGGCCATCGGCGAGGCCGGCGATGACCTTGCCATCCGCCCAGATCAACGCGGTCACGTCCTGCGGCAACTGCTGCTCCGTCAGGATCGCGCCCTTTCCATCGACGATTCGCAACGTACCGCCCCAGTACGCGACAGCCAACTTGCCTCCTGCGCCGGCCGACCAGAGCTTGAGCAGGCGATCGGCTCGATCCTGCTTCTTCGCCGCAGCCGCCGTCTGAGCATCGTCCGGCGGCACGAGACGTTTCAGCTCGTCCGCGAGCCGCGCCGGCTTCGTGACCTTGCTCGGATCGAGCTTTCCGTCTCCGCTCAGTGGGACCAGCGAGCCGTCGTGGCTCAGCACCTCGATGCCCTGTCCCTGCGCCTTGAGGGCCAGCACCCGATCCGGGACGTTCACACTCCAGGCCAGCTTCGCCGCCGGATACAGTTCCAGGGCCTTCATCGCCGGTGCCAGGGTGTCGCTCGCCGGCAACTCCCACTTCGTCAGCGGATCGAGGCCGGCCACCGCCTCGTAGAAACTGCCGACAGCCTCGCTCATGCCGGCCTCGTCCGTCGCGATCAGAGCGATCGATTCCTGCCCGCGGCCGACGCCGTCGCGCTGCCAGGCGAGATAGCCACGGCCCGGTCCCGGGAAGTTGCTCGGGTCGGGCTTGTAGGGCAGGAAGCGCTGCTCGAGGAGGCGATCCGCCGCATCCCGATCCCCCGACAACTTGGCAGCCGAAACACTATCGCGCCCTTCGACATATGCTTCGCGAACGCTTTTCACTTTCCGGAGTAG
>JBBSDR010001134.1:0-3329 GCA_038240465.1 Gemmatales bacterium | reverse complement strand
TCGCATCCTCCAGCCCGACGGCAGCGTTCACTGGGTGCGCGACCGCGTCTCAGTCCGCCAGGTCGCGGGCGGAACCACTCTCCGGCTGGATGGCGTCCTCACCGACACAACCGAGCAAAGGCGGACTGCCGAGGAACGAGACCGCTTCTTCACGCTGTCCCTGGACCTGCTGTGTATCGCTGGTTTCGATGGCCACTTCAAGCGCATCAATCCTGCCTGGGAGCGAACCCTGGGGTTCGCCTCGGCGGAGCTGCTGGCGGGGCCGGTCCTCACGTTCGTGCATCCCGACGACCGCGCCGCCACGGCCGCCGAACTGGGAAAGCTCTCGAACGGCGCCGACTCGATCTCGTTTGACAATCGCTATCTCTGCAAGGACGGCTCCGCGCGCTGGCTGTCCTGGAGGGCGACGCCGGACCTCGACCAGAAACTGATCTATGCCGTGGCGCGCGATGTCACCGAGGCCAAACAGGCCGCCGAAACCCTGGCCCGGGAACGCACCCTGCTCCGCACCCTGATGGACAATCTCCCCGACCACATCTTTGTCAAGGACACGCACAGCCGATTCTTGACCGCCAACGTCGCCATCTTGCAGAGCCTGGGTGCAGCCTCGCTGGAGGACGTCCTGGGCAAGACCGACTTCGACTTCCTGCCGCGCGAGCGGGCCGAGCAGTTCCACGCCGACGAGCAGGAAGTGATGACGACCGGCAAGGCGCTGGTCAACCGCGAGGAACTGCTGACCGACTCGGCCGGCAAGAATCGCTGCCTGCTGACGACGAAGGCGCCCCTGCGCGACGGCGGCGACACCATCGTCGGGCTGGTGGGCATCAGCCATGACATTACCAAGCGCAAACTGGCGGAGCAGGCGCTGGCCGAGGCCAGGGATGCGGCGGAAGCAGCGAACCGGGCCAAGAGCGAGTTCCTGGCCAACATGAGCCATGAGATCCGCACGCCGATGAACGGTATCCTCGGCATGACCGACCTCGCCCTGCAAACCGACCTGACCGCCGAGCAGCGCGAGTATATGCAAATGGTTCGGCTGTCGGCCGAGTCGCTGGTGGCGGTGATCAACGACATCCTCGATTTCTCCCGGATTGAGGCCCGGAAACTGGTCCTGGAGTTCGTCGATTTCAACCTGCGCGACAGTCTCGCCGACACGCTGCGCGCCCTGGCCCTGCGCGCTCAGGAGAAGGGCCTGGAACTGGCCTGCCACATCGGCCCGGAGGTCCCCGAGGCCCTGATGGGCGACCCGGTGCGGCTGCGCCAGATCATCGTCAACCTGGTCGGCAACGCCCTCAAATTCACCGAGATGGGCGAGGTACTGGCCCACGTCGAGATGGAATCGCAAACGGCGGACGAGGTGACTCTGCACTTCGCGATCAAGGATACGGGCATCGGCATTGCCCCGGAGAAGCAACGGGCCATCTTCGAGGCCTTTACCCAGGCGGACATCTCGACGACGCGCAAGTATGGCGGCACCGGGTTAGGTCTGACCATCTCGTCGCAACTGGTCGCCATGATGGGGGGAAGGCTCTGGGTCGAGAGTACGGCCGGGCAGGGAAGTACCTTCCACTTCACGGCGAGCTTCGGCCGGTCCCACGTCCCGCCGCCGCGGCTGTCGCCGGCACAACTTCCCGCGCTGGACGGTCTTCCCGTTTTGGTGGTCGATGACAACGCGACCAACCGCCGCATTCTCGAAGAGTTGCTGATCGGCTGGCACATGAGGCCGCGGCTGACGGCGGGTGGCCGGGAAGCGCTGACAGCCCTGAATGAAGCTCAACGTGCCGGCAAGCCCTTCGCGCTGGTGCTGCTGGATGGACACATGCCGGAGATGGACGGCTTCACCCTGGCCGAGCGCGTGCGCCAGAGTCCCGAACTGGCCGAGACCACGATCCTGATGCTGACCTCGGCGGGGGAGCCGGGAGACATTGCCCGCTGCCGGGAACTGGGGATCGGCGCTTACCTGATGAAGCCGATCAAGCAGTCGGAGTTGCTGGAGACCATCCTGGCGGCCGTGGGCACTCCGCAAGGCAGCGCGGAGCAGACAAAAGGCATACGGCATACGGCGGAAGGCCGTCCAGAAAAGGGCGGCAAGCAGGCGGCGCGGGCCGTGTCGGCGCTGCCTTCCGAACGAAGGCGCTCTCTGAGGGTGTTGGTGGCCGAGGACCACGGCATCAATCAGAAGTTGGCGACCCGCCTGCTGGAGAAGCAGGGACACACTGTCGTCGTGGCCAACAATGGCCGGGAGGCGCTGACCGCGCTGGAGCGGGCGGCGTTCGACCTGGTGCTGATGGACGTGCAGATGCCCGAACTGGATGGCCTGGAGGCAACCACACTGATTCGGCAGAAGGAGCAGGGTACCGGCCAGCATGTGCCGATCATCGCCATGACCGCCTACGCCATGAAGGGAGACCGCGAGCGCTGTCTGGAGGCGGGCATGGATGGCTACGTCTCCAAGCCCATTCGCGGGGACGATCTCTTCCAGGCCATCGACGCCTGCATGGCTCGGAAAGCGTGGACCGCGGCTGGCGAGGAGAAACAGTCCACGAACCACGATAAGGTCCTTGACCCGACGGAACTCCTGAAAGCCGTGGGAGGAGATCGATTGCTCTTGCGCCAGTTGATCGCCATGTTTGTCAAGGAATGTCCGCAGTGGCTGGCCGAGATCCGCAACGCCATCGCCGACAAGGATGCAACGCGCCTGCGGCGCGCCGCCCATACGCTGAAGGGCGCGGCGAGTACTCTCGGAGGGATGGCGTCTGCCGCGGAAGCGGGCCGCCTGGAGGGGATGGGCCGTGCCGAAAACCTGAGCGGGGCCACTGAAGTGTATGATGCCCTGGCAGAGGCCCTCATTCACTTCGAGACGGCATTGACCGCGCTCGTGCAATCCGTTTAGGACCGGGAGCGCGTGGCGCGATAACGCCGAACGCAGTCCGCTCGAAGCGGGTGGTATAATGCGGGGAGCCTCCTTCATGGATCATGGTCAGGCCCGATGGGCTGCCGGAGGAGAAGTACCATGCCCGCGCCATTCGACTCCCGGGACACAGCGAGGCCGGTGAACGATTCAGCTACCCGAGTGGCCTCCCCAACGCAACTCGTTCTCGAGGACCTGTTGCGCCGCTCCCTCGTCCTGCGCGAGGACTGGGACAACCTGCCGGCCAGTATCCGCGAAGAAGTACGACGGCTACCGGAAACCGAACGGCTGCTGGAGCAACTGATCCAGCAGAAACTGCTCACCCCCTACCAGGCCGGCTGCATCCGCGACAGCAAGACTTCCGGTCTGTTTTTTGGAAACTACCGCATCCTCGATCGGCTGGGCGCCGGCGGCATGG
>JBBSDR010001133.1:0-3330 GCA_038240465.1 Gemmatales bacterium | reverse complement strand
CTTCGCGGAATTCGGCAAGTTCCGCGAGGCAGGGTTTGCCATTCCCTTCGCCCTGCTGCTGGTCCTGTGCGCCACTCTGACCTTCAGCCCTTCGCTGTTGCGCCTCGCGGGCCGCTGGGCTTTCTGGCCTCAGCGGCAACAACCGAGCGCGAGCAGCGCCTCCGCACCGTCAGCCGAACCGAAGCACCTGTCCGGCTTCTTCCAGGCCGGCGGCCTGCAGCGCATCTGGGAAAGAGTCGGGGAGATCCTGCTCCGCCATCCGGGCCGGGTCTGGCTGGCCACCGTCGCAATCATGGCCCCGTTCGTCCTTGTCGCCGGGCTGCAGTACAACCGCCTGAGTTACGATTTGATCGGCGAATTGCCCGCGAGCGCTCCAAGCGTCGCCGGGACCAAGGTGCTGGAAGAGCATTTTCCGGCGGGGATCATGGGACCAGTCACTGTCCTGGTCGTCAACCCGCGCATCGACTTCAGCCGGCCTCAAGGGCATGACGTCGTCAAGCACTTGACCGGGCGGCTCGCCGAAGAACGCAGGGAGTTGGGACTGACGGACATCCGCAGTCTCACTTCGCCCCTGGGACTGTCGCCACGGGAGCAACCGGCGGACGATCTGAAAGTGTCCGCTGAAACGCGCCGGGAGGCTACTGAGCGTGCCTCTCTCGAACACTATGTGACCGACCTCGGCGAGCGTGCCAAGGTTGGAACGCGCCTGGAACTGGTCCTGGAACAGAGTCCGTTCTCCCATCGAAGCGTCGAGGAACTCAATCGCCTGGAGCAGGCTGTGCGCGAAGCCCTGCCGCCGGAGTTTCGAGACGATTCTCAGGTCTCTTTCGTCGGGCCGACGGCCAGTGTCCGCGATCTGGCGAATGTGATTCAACGGGACCGCGGCCGGATTGAGGTCCTGGTCCTGGCCAGCGTGTTCCTGATCCTGGTCGTTCTGCTGCGGCGTTTGCTGGTGCCGCTCTATCTGCTGCTGAGCGTCCTCTTCAGCTATTACGCCACGCTGGGGGCGGCGTTCGCGTTTTTCTGGATGCTCGATCCGCAGGGCTTCACGGGCATCGACTGGAAGGTGGCCATTTTCCTGTTCACCATCCTGATCGCGGTGGGCGAGGACTACAATATTTTCCTGATCACGCGCATCGACGAGGAAGAACGGCAGCATGAGGGGCCGCGCGGCATCACCGAAGCACTGGCCAAGACCGGCCCGATTATTTCCAGTTGCGGCATCATCATGGCTGGGACGTTCGCCTCTCTGCTGGCCGGATCGCTGACGGAGATGAAGCAACTCGGCTTCGCGCTGGCTTTCGGCGTCCTGCTGGACACGTTCGTCGTCCGGCCCATTCTGGTGCCTGCGTTCCTGATCCTGCTGAGGAGCGGCCGGCTCCCCCTGACGAACCGGCTGCGGAAGAGTCCTCCTATCCAGGCCGAAACTCCGCAGGCGCCGCGCCCATTACCCGCGCCGTGATCGCAACGTGGTGCAAGCGGCAAGAAAGAAGGAAGTGATTTCCCTCTTTCCCGGGCGCATCATCCCGTGCATACTGGGAGAGCTTCCCCTACCATACCTCCTGTGTCGCCCGCACACCGGAGCCAGTCATGCCTCTCCCGATTGCTCGTGACGGCCACGCTGTTCAGCACGGTTCACACACCGCTGGCAACCCTCTTCTGCCGCCTTCGCGCGATGTCTTGCACGTTGGCTCTCGGCGCTGGTTCCTCCAGACTGGCCTGGCGGGGTTCGCGGGGCTGACACTGGCGGACATGTTGCGCTTGCAGGCGGCCCCCGAAGGCAAGCAACGCGAACCCCGGTCCGTGATCCTCTTCTGGCTGTCGGGCGGTCCCAGCCAGATTGACACCTGGGACCCCAAGCCCGGCGCGCCGGCTGAGATCCGCGGTCCCTACCGCACCATCCCGACCAGCGTCCCCGGCATTCGCATCAGCGAACATCTGCCCCTGCAAGCGCGGCTGATGAACAAGTTGAGCATCCTCCGCGCGGTGGACTGCTCGGCCAGCAATCACACGCCGATCACCATGCAGGCCGGCAATGCGCTGGCGCGACGCACCGACGACGGCAAGGACGGCGAGGGCTATCCCTCAATGGGTTCCATTGCTGCCCGCTTCCGCGGACCGAACACGCCGTCGATGCCGGCCTTTGTCGGCCTGGCGGACTCGTGGAAGGCCGACGTTTGGGGCGCAGGCCACCTGGGCGCCGGGTTCGAGCCGGTCAAGGGAAACGAACTGCCGGGCAAACTCACTCTGCCCGAGGGGATTGCCGTACCACGGCTCCAAGACCGATCCGAACTGCGACGGCAGTTCGACAACCTGCAGCGCCGGTTGGACGCCGGCAGCGGGATGGAGCAGATCGACCGCCATGCGGCGATGGCCCTGGACATGGTCGTATCTCCGGCAGTGCGTCGCGCCTTCGATCTGGAGCGAGAGCCGGCCCGGCTGCGCGATGCTTACGGCCGATGCAGCGTCGGCGAGAAGGCGCTGCTGGCGCGGCGGCTGGTCGAGGCAGGTACGACCTTCGTGCTGGTGAGCGGCCGCTGGGGCTACTTCGATCATCACGGCGACAACGTGCCGCCCTGGGGCGGCATCCAGAAAGGACTGACCCCCATCCTGCCGACCATCGACCGCGCCCTGACCACTCTCGTTGAGGACCTGGAAACACGCGGACTGCTGAGTTCCACGCTGGTGCTAATGCTGGGAGAGTTCGGCCGTTCGCCGGTGCTGACGAAGGACGCCGGTCGCGAGCACTGGCTGCCGGTCATGTCGATGCTGGCGGCAGGAGGCGGCGCACGGCATGGCCAGGTGATCGGCAGCACCGACGCCCGCGGCGGGACCATCAAGAGCCGCCCCGTGAGTCCGTCCGACCTCGCGGCCACCGTGTTCCAGCACCTGGGCATCCCGCTCGAATCGCAGTGGATCAATCCGCAAGGCCGGCCCATTCCCATCGTCACCGGGGAAGGCCGACCGATCTCCGAATTGACCTTGAGTTAGCCGCGACGCGAGTCTTCGAGCGGAGCGCGTGCTGCGTTATCGCGCCACGCGCTCCTGGTTAACATTCCACGCTGCGTGCGCCGCGAGACCCCGCGAAGGAACGAGCGGTCAGGGCGTTCCTTCGTATGACTCGTGCCGTGGGGCGGTCTCAATGGAGATTGGCGCTCCCGCACGCGGGATTGAAGCTCGCCAAAGGCGAATGTCCTGACGCCCCGGGACGTTGATCTCCTCACCCGATACTCGGACCCGAGATCCGCCGCCACGGCTTTGCCTATCCTATCCTTGCAGAGACCGCAGGTCGAGGTGGCCGACTTGACTCTGGTGCTTCGTGCCCGCTGG
>JBBSDR010001132.1:0-3330 GCA_038240465.1 Gemmatales bacterium | reverse complement strand
TCCTTCACGCCATTTCCCGATGGCCGCTATCTCCTGCTCGGTCCTGACGCCGACATGACGCGGCGTGAGATCGCCAAGTTCAGCACGCGCGACGCCGAGAACTATGCGCGCTATGAGGCGATGCTGGAGCGCGTGGCAGA
Source organism: Gemmatales bacterium (assembly GCA_038240465.1). Lineage (GTDB taxonomy): Bacteria > Planctomycetota > Planctomycetia > Gemmatales > Gemmataceae > JBBRIK01. Next base: position 3,190 of record JBBSDR010001132.1, on the reverse strand, counting down.
CGTCATCGAGCCGACGCTACTCGAGAACCCTCCCGACCTGCTTCGCCCGGGCCTGCGCGATCTGTGGCGTTTGTGGAAGCTGGGGCGGCGCTTTCGCAAACTCGGCAGCGCCGGCATGGCCGAGGCCGTCGAAATCTTGACTGGCCCAGCGCGGCCGATCCTCGATCGCTGGTTTGAGTCGGAGGAACTGAAAGCCACTCTCGCGACCGACGCCATCATCGGCGCCATGGCCGCCCCGTCGATGCCGGGGACCGCATATGTGCTGTTCCATCACGTCATGGGCGAGACCAACGGCAAGCGCGGCGTCTGGGGCTATGTCCGCGGCGGCATGGGCGGGCTGACACAGGCGCTGGCATCAGCGGCCCGTCAGGTTGGAGTCGAAATTCGCTGCGGCATCGAGGTCAAGAACATCCTGGTCGAGCGCGAGAAAGCGGCCGGCGTCGTCCTGAGCAGCGGCGAAGAAGTGCGGGCCGCAACAGTGGCCAGCAATGCCGACGCGAACGTGACCTTCACTCGCCTGCTGGCTCCGCAGCATCTGCCGGCCGATTTCCTGGAAGCGGTGCGGCGTATCAGTTATGAGAGTGCCTCGCTGAAGATCAACGTGGCGCTGTCGGAGTTGCCGGACTTCAAGGCGTGTCCCGGAACGCAGCCGGGACCGCAGCATCGCGGCACGATTCACATTTGCCCGGATCAAGACACCATCGAGCGCGCGTACGACGACGCGAAGTATGGCCGGCCCTCGGAACGTCCGCTGCTGGAGTGTACGATTCCGAGTGTCGTCGATCCCAGCGTCGCGCCGCCGGGCAAGCATCTGATGTCGATGTTCATTCAGTACGCGCCCTACAAGTTGCGCGGCGCGACCTGGGACGAACTGCGCGAGCCGTTCGCGGATCGCTGCTTCGACCTGCTGAACGAATACGCGCCAAACTTCAAGCGTTCGGTGATCGCTCGTCAGGTGCTGACGCCTCTCGATCTGGAACGTACTTTCAGTCTGACGGGGGGCAACATTTTTCAGGGAGCGATGACGCTGAACCAGTTGTTCTTCTTCCGTCCGCTGCCGGGTTGGGCGGGCTATCGGACGCCCCTCAAGGGGCTGTTCCTGTGCGGCGCGGCGGCGCATCCCGGTGGCGGCGTGATGGGCGCGGCGGGCCTGAACGCGGCCCGGGTCATTTTGGGAAAGGCATGACCGACTCGACTATGGGGCCGCGCCGTTGTTCTTCTCGGCGTCCTCGGCCGCTTGCGGGGCGCCAGCGCTCCATGCGTTCGCGCAGTTTCAGCGCGTTGGCGAGGAGTTCGGGGCGGAGGGGGCGGACAGTGGTATCGCCGGGACCGTCAAAAATGATGAGGTCGTCATCGCTGAAGAAACCTTTGCCCGGTGCGCAGGAGGAGCGATTGACCGTGGCGCTGTCCACGGGATAGACTGAAGACAGAGGAGGTATCCCATGCCGCACATCGTGCTGACCGAAGAACAGGCCCGCATCGTCGCCGAGGCGAAAAACGGCGTCGAGGTTTACGACTCGGAAGGCGAAGTCGTCGCTTTCCTGAAGCGGCTCAGTCCCGACGAATCCGCACGCATCGCCGAAGCAACCTCATCGGATCAAACTCCTCGGGCGACCGCTGAGGGACAGGAGCAGATGACCGATTCGCGGCGTGAAACAGTCATCGAATCTCCCCAATCGCGGAACATCGCGGTCGCCTACGAAGAAGTCGTCCTTACGGAAGAGGATGCCGAACTCTTGCGCCAGATGAGAGAGGTTTCAACGGCTTCGGCTGGCACGCCTCCCCGCCCGCCCCGCCGGATGCCGGATCGCTGAGACCGATCCGATACCGCACAGGCCCGATTTACCATTTGGTCCCAGAGCGATGACTCGTCTCCTCAAGAAAACCCGGTTTTCGGCAGCAGACCTCGCCCTGCCGGAAGTGCAGGCGTTCTCTTGCGGACAGGAGCGATGGGAACGCGAGGTCGAAGAGTGGCTTCGATCCGCTTCCGGGGAAAACAGCGCCCTGGCCGACATGCAGAAGTACGGCACCGAGGTGTGGCTGCACTGGACTGAAGAAGGGGAACTGGTCGGAGTCAGTTCGCTCGGTGAGAGCAGGTGGAGTTGGCCGCCGCCCAGTGGACCGAACCGGCTCATCAACATCATCCCCTGCGTTGGGCTTCACAAGAACTTCCAGGGGGAGCCGAAGAGCGCACCCCCCGAAGAGCGTTTCGCAGCCCAGATCTTCGCCCATCTCCTCTTCGAGGCAACAACGAAGACACACCGGGACCCGCTCATCGGCCTGATGGTAGACGAGGAGAATGGCCGCGCCATTCGCTTTTACGAGAAGTCTGGTTTTCAGCGCCTGGTCAAGCCGCATTTCAGCGGAGGGATCACTTATCTGCGGATGGCCCTGGACATCAGCACGCTGAGGCAGAAGGAAAGCCCTCAGCGAGCGGAGGATAGGACTGGGACCGACGCGGGTTTCCGTCCTCGGGGCCTGACCCCCTTGGTATCTTCCCTTGATATCTTCCGCCGTCATCACGACGGACGGCTCTTGACTTTGATCGTTACATCTTTTCCGGGCCTGGCCAGTCTCTCTACCAGAACTTCCACCACGGCTTCGTAGCTGTGGCGCGTTCGGCGACGTAACTTTTGCGGATTTCTGCGCCCATCTCGTCTTCCTCCAACTGTCCGCCGCGACTAGCCTCCCGGGCTTCCCAGTAATCTGGGGGAAGGCCAACGTCCGAAGGCATTTCACCGCTCTGAGCGGCAACCTTCCTGCCAATTTGGATTATCGCTTCTTGAAGACGGCCATGTCTGCTCAGAATCCCGATACGAAACCCCAAGGTTGTCGCCATGCCCTGCAGATCTCCCATTGCCTTTTGGATTTGTTCTGCCTCCTTGAGACTATCTAACGCTTCAGGTCCCCGCCCAAGTTTTTCAAGCAGGCCTACTTTGGCAACCAGCAAGGTAGGTAGATATTTCCCCCGGTCCATTTCTGGCAGTACTCGTCGGAACTGTTCTGCGTGTTCAACCAATGCAAGGGCCTTCTCGGGCTTGCCTTGCATGTCCATCGCTTTTGCCGTATCCGTTCACGCTGAAACCGACAGAATTATTCTCTAATGATCACTTGAGCTGACTTTGATTGGTAACACACATATTACCCGTAACGATTATTGCTTACGTCGGCGCTTGGATTTATTGGATCC
>JBBSDR010001131.1:0-3331 GCA_038240465.1 Gemmatales bacterium | reverse complement strand
GGGGTTCTTGCGAAGGAACCCTCGCTTGCGCTCGGGGCTGGTTGGTCTTCAACCGTGGGGCAACCAATGGCCACACCGCTGACTCTCGACGACGTCCAGCGCGCCTGGGATGCGCGCGATCCCGACCTCGTCAAGTACATCGAGATCCTCTCCGGCCAGCCCGATCCACAGCCGAAGACGCCCATTCGCCAGGCCGCGCTCACCTTCCAGAAGTTCCTCTCGACGATCCATCGCGCAAACTTCCGCACCAAGCCGGAAGAGGAGCAGAGACAGTATCGCGTCGAGACGATCAAGACACTCGAAGCGCCGGACGCTGAAGTGCCGCTGCCGGATCGCTTCCGGCTGCATAATATCATCTACCGACTCTGGGAAGACAACAGTCCCTTCGCCCGCCAGTGTCTTCTTGGCGTCGTCGCGACAGTGAAGCTCAACTACGGTCCCTGGCGCGCTCTCAAGCGTATCTTCAAGGAAGCCGAGGCCAAGGACGACACCGAGGTCTTCGGCGCTCTTGCCGCTCGCTTCGACACCGCGCTTGGAGTGGGCGGCTTCCAGCCCTCGCGACTGACGCTCGCCTATGTGGTCCGCCGCGCCTGGCGCTACTATCGCCGGCTCGGCACGCGCCTGCCCGCTTGCTATGCCGACGCCTGCGTCGATCTGCTGTCGTGCTATCCGTCGAATACCTCGTGGAACGGCACCTGGGTCGCCAACCATGTCTTCTTCCACGAGACCAAGGCCTATTCGCGCATCCGCTTCAGCCTCCCCTATGGCACGACCGACCTGCTCAAGCATCGAGCCTGCGCCGAACTGTGGCAGCGCACGCCTCGACCACTGTTCTCGCTGCTCGAACGCGCCAGAAACGAGCGCGTCTGGGAGTTCGCGACGACGGCCCTGCGCACCGACTTCCGGGCTGTTCTGCGCGAGGTGGAACCGCAATGGGTCGCGCGCCTTGTCAGCGTCGGCAGCAAGACCATCGACGAGTTCGTCGTCTGGATCTTGCAGAACGTACCGCGCTTCGAGCAGGCGTCCTTCCGCACTCTCGGCTTGCACGAGGCCGTCCTGCGGCTGTTCGATTCGCCGTCGAACCCCGCGCGCATCTATGCCGCCGAGTATGCCCGCACTCATGCTCGCGATCTGCCCGTCCGCGAACTGATCCGGCTGGCCAACAACACCAACGAGGCCGTTCGCAAGCTGGCCAACGATCTGCTCCAGGCGCGCGACCCGCGCACCGAGATTGGACTCGATGCCTGGGGCGAACTGCTCGAGACGAACTTCGGCCATCCGCTCGCCGCCACGATGATCAAGAAGCACTTCGGGGCGCGCGAACTGACGCCGGAGTGGTTCAAGACGCGGCTGCTGTCGGCCAACGCGAACGCCTTCGGCCTGGCGAAAACGCTGCTGCCGCAGGTGCATCCCTTTCAGAAACTCGGCACGGCCTTCTTCTGCGATCTGATCGACAGCCTCGACGAACCGACTGCACTGGCAGCGCGCAACGTGCCGGGGTTCGCCCTGCCGGAACTGGCGAAGTTCGACCTCAACGCCCTCGACGTCGATTTCCTGCGCCGGCTGCTGCTCAACCCGATGACGCGGCGGCAGACGATGCGCTGGATCGACGAGGGCCGGCTGCAGGCGCGCACACTCGGGGCCGAGTTTCTCAAGATCGTCGGTTTCCATCCCGACTGGGCCACTGATCCGTGGATGACGGCGCTCCGGCAGAGCGGCAAGAAGTGGGCGGAGAACCTCACGTTCGACGAGGGACTGACCGATCAGGTGCTGGCCTGGCTGAAGGACCCGCGCCGGTTCACGCCGTCGGACCTGGGCTTCGACTGGCTGATGCGCATGGTGGCCCGCAGCGAGGATCGCTATCACGATTTCGCCGTCGATACGATGGTAAAATCGTTCCTGCCGGCCGACTTCGCCCCGCGCGCCGCCGTCATGGCGACCGCGCCCACCGCCGCTGTCAGTGTCGATCTCGGCGGCGCGACGTTTCTGTTCACTGGTAAGCTGGCGACGATGACACGCAAGGAGGCCGAGGAGAAGGTCAAGACGGCGAAGGGCGGCAACCTCTCGGCCGTGTCGGCGAAACTGCACTATCTCGTCATCGGCGACGAGGGATCGCCTCTCTATGGGCAGGGCAAGAAGGGCAGCAAGCAGGTCAAGGCGGAGGAGTTGAACTCCAGCGGGGCCAATATCCGCATCATCTCCGAGACAGCGTTCTTGCAGATGCTCAGCGGCGCGCGCAGCACGCAGCCGCAATCGGCGGACGCAGCGCTGGCCGGCAGCGAACGGCTCTGGGAAATGGCCATCGCGCCGGGCAACGAGGACGTGTCGCTCGGCCGCTTCGCGCGCCGCTACATTCGCCGGCATCATCCCGACATCAGCATGGAGGAGACGGATCGGCCGGTTGATCCCGGCGCTGAAGTGCCGGCCAGTTTCTTCACCTTCGAGCGTGTCGAACCGCTGTTCCACGAGACGCGCAAGCCGCTGCGCGAGTTCGCTCTCAAGATTGCCCGCTGGGAGTTCTCGCGCTGGGCGCCGCCGGTCAAGGCATTGTTGCGGCTGGCGGAGTCGCCCTTCAGCGAGGTCCGCGATTTTCTCGCCCAGGCGTTGCTCGCCGACGATGCGCCGGAACACAAGCGCTATCGCATCGATCCCGCCAACCTGACACCCGCGGCGGTGTACAGTTTTTGCGAGTCGCCCGACGAGACCACGCGCGATCTCGGCATGAAGCTGATCGAACGCCACGCTCATCTGAAGGTGCCGGAGGAGTTGTTCCGGCTGACGGAAAGCCCCGATCGCAAGGTGCGTGCCTTCGTCATCCGGGTGTTGTGGTCGCTCTATCGTGACCGCGGCATCACGACCGGTTGGAAGCCTCACATTGCGGCCCAGCCGACGATTGGCCAGGCAGTGTCGCCGCAGCGCGGCGACGGTGCGCCGGCCCGGCCCGAGAAGTTGCCCGCCACTCAGGAGGAGATGCGAGCGTTCTTCCGCCGAGTGCTATTCGAGATTCCACCGGCGCGAGCGGAGGCGATCAAGAAGCAGGAAGAGGGAGCGCAGGAGGGCATTCGCGTTCGCATGCGTCCCTTGCCGGCCCGGCGAGCGAAGCGTTATCTCGTCGAGGTGATGCGCGACCTGGCGCTGGAGGATCCGGTCTTCGCGGCAGTCGTGGTGCCAGTGCTGGAAGAGTTCATGCTGTCGCGCGGCGCCAGCGAGAGGGCCGTGTGTCTGGTCGCCGTCACGCGGATTCGTCATCAGCAAGTTGCCGGTTAGCCGCGACGCGAGTCTTCGAGCGGAGCGTGTGACGCGATAACGCTGGACGCGCTCCGCTCCGAGG
>JBBSDR010001130.1:0-3332 GCA_038240465.1 Gemmatales bacterium | reverse complement strand
CGAACTGTACTTGCTGGGCCGGAAAGTTTACGAGTGTTTGAACGCCTATGCCAAGGCCATCCAGTGCAGTCCATCGCCGTACATGCTCGAAACAGCCCTGGTGGCGGTCGAACGGCTGAGCCAGGTGAAGAGTCTGGGATCACTGCTGCCCCTGGTTCAGCGTCTGCTGATGCTGGGTCTGTCGGCCCGTTTCCACCAGCCGCTGGCAGAGAAGCTGCTTCCCAGCGGCGATCCTTTGCACGGGCCAGTCGTCATCGTCGCCGGCGGCTGCGACCGGGCAGTTCAGGATCGGATGATGAGCTATCAGCCGTTGTTCCGCGAGGCGTTCAAGGACTTTCAGGGGACGATCATCTCCGGCGGCACGCGCGATGGTATTTGCGGTCTGGTGGCCGACCTGGCGAAGAAGGCCGGCTCGATCATCCAGGCCGTCACCTATGCGCCGCGCATTCTGCCGCGCGACGTCGAACTCGACAAGACGTACCAGCGGCGAGACGCCGGCGAGGAGGGCTTCGGTCCCGAACAGCCGTTGCAAAACTGGGTCGATCTGTTGGCCGCGGGCATCTGTCCGGCTGACGTCCGCCTGATCGGCGTCAACGGCGGCGTCCTGGCCTCCTTCGAGTATCGTCTGGCCCTGGCTCTCGGCGCCACCATCGGCGTCATTGAGGAGAGCGGACGGGCCGCCGACACGCTGGTGCGCGACGTCGAATGGCAGTCGATGAAGGAACTGCTGCGTTTGCCCGCCGACGCGATGACCGTCTGGAGCTACTTGCGGTTGCCCGCCGTGGCGCAGATCGCGGAGGAGCATGTCGATCTGCTGGCCCGGTTGCTGCACTCGCGCTATCTGGTGGGCCAGCAGCAGATGCTGAGCCAGCAGAAACCGACCTTGCAGCCCTGGGAGAAGCTGAAAAAAGAAGTGCAGGACTCCAACCGCGAGCAGGCGACGCACATTCTCGGACATCTTCAGCGGATTCAGATCGAGGCCTATCCGGGGGCAGCCGACGCGCCCTTGCTGGAGTTGAAGGATGACGAGATCGAGAAGCTGGCACGGATGGAACATGGCCGGTGGAACCTCGAGAAACTGCATCATGGCTGGAAATACGGTCCTGTGCGGGATGAGGAGAACCAGTGTCATCCGCTGCTGCGTCCCTGGGAGCTATTGCCGGAAGAGGTGAAGAAGCAGAACGGGGCCACCGCACGGCACATTCCCGCGTTGCTGCGCGAGATCGGACTGAGCCTACGGCGGCTGCCACCGGGCCTGGCAAACAGCAGCCGCTGAGGCGCATTCGTGAAGATCGCCTGTTGACGTGCATCGACGCCGGTGTATGATTGATGTATTGAGGGTTTCTCCCTCATTTCGTTCCGAGTGACTTTCATGGCCGACCCTCGACTCAACAGTGTTCATCTTGAGATGCCGCGCCGGCAGGCATTTCGCCTTGCGCGTGAGGCAGTCCTCGATGCTCGCGGCTGGGAGACCATCGCCGTCGAGTTGAAGGACGAATCGGACCGGCCCGCGACCGCTGTGGAACGGGCCGCCGAGGCCGGCGCTTCCGAGACACAAATCTGGCTCGTCGATCGCGACTACGTCTATCCGCTTCACATCGGTCTGAACGTGGTGGGCCGCTCTCCCGAAAACGACGTTGTCATCCAGGACGGCTACGTCTCGCGCCGCCACTGCGCCATTCTCATTCACGCCAATAACAGGGTCGAACTGTTCGACATCGCCTCGAAGAACGGCACTTACCTCAACGGCAACAAGCTGCACGGCTCGACCCCTCTGAAGCCCGGCGACGAGATCCGCATGTGCGACCGGCAACTCATCTTCATGACCCAGGCCGGCGATCAGCCCCGGGACGCTCATACCGCGACGATCTGCGACTGACTCCCACCAACGATCAAATCCGAAATCCGAAATCCGAAAAAAGAAAGAGAGCGGAATCAGATCGCTCAGCGTCGATTCGTTCCGCACTGAGGGTCTGTCCTTCTTTTTTTCGGATTTCGGATTTCGGATTTCGGAATTGACGATTGGGCGGGTACAGTTGGGCTTGAGATTTTCACGCACATTCCGAGGACTGCCTCTCATGAAGCTGCTTCGCGCGATGCTTGCCTGAGTTGTGGTGATCGGTGTGGCAACCCTGGCCGTCGTCAGCAAGAACGCTGAGACCGCCGGCGTTCGCGTCAACGGTGCTGCCGAGAAATTTCTTGCCGGACTTGACGACGCCCAGAAGAAAAAAGCCGTCTTCGACTTCGACGACAAGGAACGGACGCTCTGGTATTTCGTGCCGCGGCAGACGAAGGACCGCAAGACGCTCCGCAAGGGGTTGCCGCTGGAAGAGATGAACGCCGAGCAGAAACAGGCGGCCCTCGACCTGCTCAAGTCCACCGTCAGCACGCCCGGCTACCGGGCCGCCACGACCATCATGTCACTCGAGAAAGTGCTGAAGGAACTTGAGAAGATGGGGACCATGGTCCGCAATCCCGAGTGGTACTTCGTCACCGTCTTCGGCACTCCCTCGAAGACCGGTCCGTGGGGCTTCCGCTTCGAGGGACATCACCTGTCGCTCAATTTCACCTTCGACAAGGGAGCCATTGTCAGCGCCACGCCCTGCTTCTACGGGGCCAATCCCGCGACGATCAAGGGCGGTCCACGCGCCGGCGAACAGGCCCTGGTCAACACCGAAAAACTGGCCCTCGAATTGTTCGACGCTCTCGACGACGATCAGAAGAAGATCACTCGCCAGAAGACGCAGTTCCCCGAAACCCCGGAAGCAACGACGCTTTCCAGCGTCGGTCCGGCCCGTGGACTTGCGGGGTCGAAAATGAACGACAAGCAAAAGGACATGCTCTGGAAGCTCATCCAGGACTACACCAGCCGGTTGCCCGAGGAAATCGCGAGCATCGAACTCGCTCGGGCCAAGAAAGCGGGAATCGACGAGGTCCATTTCGGCTTCGCCCGGGAGGAGGACAAACCCGGGAAGCCATACTCCTACCGCGTCCAGGGACCGACTTTCGTCATTGAGTTCCTGAACGTGCAAGGCGACTCCGCCGGCAACCCCGCCAACCACATCCACAGTTCCTGGCGCAACCTTGACGGCGACTTTGCCATCAAGAAGAAGTGAGGGAGGAACGTCTGCCGGAAAATTCGCCATTTTTCCCTTGACTGCCGTGTTTATCGACACTATGTTGATAAATACGGCAGTCGGTGTTTCGTGACAGGTATCCGTTCACGCTGAAACCGACAGAATTATTCTCTAATGATCACTTGAGCTGACTTTGATTGGTAACACACATATTACCCGTAACGATTATTGCTTACGTCGGCGCTTGGATTTATT
>JBBSDR010001129.1:0-3333 GCA_038240465.1 Gemmatales bacterium | reverse complement strand
GGAGGAGGATGCCCTCGCTGTCGGGCGCCTCGACGGGGGCGCCGGGCGGCAGTTGCTCCATCGACACGCTGTGGTCGCGCAGCCAGTCGGCGTAGGGATGTTCGCAGGCGATCTTCTGCTTCAGCTCCTCGTCGGCGATGATGCGGCCCTGCTGCAGGTCGATGAGGAACATGCGGCCCGGCTGCAGCCGGCCCTTGATCAGCACGTTCTCGGGGGGGACTTCGAGGACGCCGACCTCGGAGCCCATGATGACCAGGTCGTCCTTGGTGACATAGTAGCGCGAGGGGCGCAGCCCGTTGCGGTCGAGGACCGCGCCGATCTGCCGGCCGTCGGTGAAGGCGATGGAGGCGGGACCATCCCACGGCTCCATCAGATAGGAGTGATACTCGTAGAAGGCGCGCTTCTCGGGCGTCATGATCGGGTCGCCGCTCCACGGCTCGGGGATCATCATCATGATCGCGTGGGGGAGCGAGCGGCCCGACAGGACGAGCAATTCCAGGGCGTTGTCGAACATGGCCGAATCGCTGCCGCTCTCGTCGATGATGGGCATGATTCGGGCCAGCTCCATGCCGAACAGCTCGGAGCGCATCAGCTTCTCGCGGGCCTTCATCCAGTTGACGTTGCCGCGGAGCGTGTTGATCTCGCCGTTGTGGCAGATGTAGCGATAGGGGTGAGCGCGGGCCCAGGTCGGGAACGTGTTGGTGCTGAAGCGCGAGTGGACCAGCGCCAGGGCCGACTGCATGGCCGGGTTGCTGAGGTCGGGGAAGTATGGGCCGAGCTGCGGGGCATTGAGCATGCCCTTGTAGATGAGCGTCTTACACGACAGGCTGGGAACGTAGAACATGCCCCGGTGCACCAGGCCGGACTTGTGAACCGCGTTCTCGACGCAGCGGCGGATTACATATAAGCGCCTCTCGAAGGCCAGGTCGTCCTTCCCCAGGATGCGCACGCCGCGATCCTGCCGGCCGATGAAGATCTGCTTCATTACCGGCTCGCCCTGCTTCGCGGTCGGCCCGATTTGCGAGTTGTCGGTCGGGACGGTGCGCCAGCCGAGGACGTTCTGGCCCTGCTTGCGGACGATGTACTCGAACAGGTCCTCGCAGTGCTTCCGGTCGTGCGGATCGGCCGGCAGGAAGACCATGCCGACGCCATAGTCTCCCGGTGCGGGCAACGGGATGTTCAGCCGCTCGCACTCCTGGCGCAGGAAGAAGTCGGGCGTCTGCATGAGGATGCCGGCACCGTCGCCGGTGTTGGTCTCGCAGCCGCACGCGCCGCGGTGCTCCAGGTTGACCAGGATCTGGATCGCCTTGCGGATGATGTCGTGCGCCTTGCGGTTCTTCAAATCCGCGACGAAGCCGACGCCGCAGGCGTCGTGCTCGTGCCGCGGGTCGTACAGCCCCTGTGCAGCGGGCAAGAATGCAGTTGTCATCTCGCTAACCTCATTCGGGCGAGCCGGGCGTTGAGTCAGACGGGGTGGTGTCCGTTGCGTTCCGGGCCGGCTCCGATGGTCCGCAGCAGGTCGATGAAGGCGCGGGTGGCGCTGCCGAGCTGCGGCTGCCGGCGGTGGATGATGCCGAGCGGCCGCACCATGCTGGCCCCTTGCAGGCGCAGGCCCAGGAGCGTGCCCGCCAGCACCTCCTGGCGAATGGTCGGCTCGGGCAAGAGGGCGAAGCCGGCCCCGACCTCGACCGCCTTCTTGATGTTCTCGATGTTGTCGAACTCGAACGCGACATCGCACTTCACGCCCTGATTGCGCAGGAAGCGGTCCACCTTGCGCCGAATCACCAGTCCCCTGTCGAAGGCCACGACCTTCTCGCCATCGAGCCGGACGGGGCTCAGGCTCCTGAATCGGGCCAACGGATGCCCCGGGGCGCAGGCCACGACCATCGCCTCCTCGCGCCAGGGGAGTACGGTCAGCTCGCGCGAGCGTACGGGGAACGACACGAGGCCGAGATCGGCCAGTTCACCGCGAACGCGCTGGTAGACCTGGTCGGGGTGGAGGTATTCCACCTGCACCCTCGCGTGCGGGTTGTCGGCCTGGAACCGCTCGACGCAGTACCCCATGTCGCCGAGGCCGACAGAGTAAATGGCGGCCACCCGAACCGTCAGCGCCCTCTCGTGCTGCGCCTGGCGGAGCGACACTTCCAGCTCGGTGTACTGCTGGAGCAGTCGCTTGCAGCCCTCGTAGTAGGCCTGGCCGAGTGCGGTCGGCTGGAGCGGGCGCCTGGAGCGGTCAATGAGTTGGCTGCCCAGGCGCTCCTCGAGCTGGTGGACGAGCCGACTGACGGTCGGCTGAGAAATCTCGTTCGCCTCCGCCGCCCTGGAGAAATTGCCCAGGCTGATCAAATCGCAGAAAACCTTGATTGTCTCCAGCTGCATCAATCGTCTCCCGTTGCAAGGAAGATTATACTATTTGTTTTGCAAATACCAAGAGAGAAGTTTTGAACAAAAATGAATCAGTCAGGGGAACAGCTGGAGACATGCGCGAGAGCGAGTGACGTGGAAGTCTGTCGCCGCAAAGCCGGTATTTGCACTCTGTCAACTGAGGTGGAATGACTTCCCGCGGGCGATGCTTTCCTGGCTCCCTCCGAAGTCATGGGGCTTCATTCACTCATGAGGTAAGCTCGTTTCGTATCAAGCAACACACTAGTATTCAACAGGGCGGTTCACCGGCTTCACCAAGGAAATGCTTCTCATGAAGGCACTGATCCTGATCGCAGACGGTTTCGACGATCTACAATTCTTCTGTCCCTACTACCGCCTCCTGGAAGAAGGAGTGACCGTCAGAATCGCGTCGCCGGGAGGAGAAGAGGCGGTTGGTCTGCGCGGCTACCGAGTTGAGGCGGATACGTCCATCATGGAGGTGGACTCAGGGGAGTACGATCTGCTCGTGATCCCTGGCGGACAGTCGCCGGAACGGTTGAGGCTGCGGGAGGAAGCAGTCGGCATCGCACGCACCTTCATGGACGAGGGCCGTCCGGTGGCGGCGATCGGACATGGCCCTCAACTGCTGATCAGCGCCGGCGCTCTGGTCAGCAAGCACGCGACATCGGCACCGGGCATCCGCGACAATCTCCGCAATGCCGACGCCATCTATCACGACAAGGCGATCATTCACGACGGCAATCTGCTGACGGGACGCTCCAGTGAGGATCTGCCCGAGTTCTGTCGGCAGATGGTCACCTTCCTCGTAAGCCGTTGACACGTCAGCTTTTTAGCGATCTGGATAGTAGCTGATCTCTCGCAGATTTTCGAGCGTGTTACCCAGCGAGATTCGCCCAGTTTTTCAGGGTTTTGACCATATTGCGGAGTTCTGCCTCTTCGGCGGAGTTG
>JBBSDR010001128.1:0-3333 GCA_038240465.1 Gemmatales bacterium | reverse complement strand
TGGTGTATGGCCCCATGAGCCGGGTGCCGCAGGTGCTGGCAAGATACCACTGGCCGCCGACGCACGCCAGCGACCAGTACGGGTCGTGCGGGTTCAAGTCGCCGGCGAACGGGTAGGTGCCGCATAGAGCGTCGGTCCCGCACCGCTCCCACAGGCGGGCTGCCACCCGAAGGTCGGGGTACGGACCCAGCCCGCACTCGTCGCGGCACACCAGCACGTTCAGGACACACGGCCAAGCCGAGTCGTCGGTGCCGCCGACCACCGCCCAGACTGCCCCCGGCTCGTCGGGCAAGTCGGCCACGTCTCGCCCGATGTCCACACGCAGGACGGACGGGATGAGGCTGGCGAGCGCGGCGGCGAGGTCGTCCGGGGCGAGCAACTTCGACAGCACGATGTCGAAAGACTCGGACATCCGAAACGCCTCTGACGCCGAACGACCCAGCTCAGGGGCCGGCGGCCACCCGAGAGTTGAAACTGGGAAACAACCTATGAGGCCGCCGGTCCCCTGCAGCGCCTGGTTCGGCCCGACGGCCTCACCAGTCCCGCCCGCCCAGCCACTCCTCATTGTCCTTGAACCCGCACAGGCCGACCAGACCCCAGACCACCTCGCCGATGTCCTCACGCTCGATGGTGAAGATCCAACTGTTGGCCACGCTGCGGTCCAAGTCGTTGAACTGCCGGACGCAGGCGGTGACCTCCGCCTGCACTTGTTCCCGCGACGGCGTCGGGCCGAGAACGATCAGCCGGTCGATGAGCTGGCGAACGGCCTCCTCGGACCGGGCCACCAGTTCGGGTGCCAGGAACTCGTCCCACTGGGGGAACGACCGCTGGCCGCGGCGACGCTGGAGGGCAGGCAAGTCGGACACCGATACCCCCTCTCTGCGGCCGAACGACCCAGCTCAGCGGCGGCGGGAGGGGCCTACTGAGCAGCAAAAACAGCTAATGACCCGCCGTCCGCTGCAGCGCCTGGTTCGGCTTGTGGGCGCCGTCGAGAGCACCAACCGCCTGAACCCAACGCATCTTCGATGACTCACGGCAAAGTTGCAACCACACCCCCACGAACCGCGAAGTTGCAACCCGCTTGGAAGACGTCGGCGCGACAACTCGCGCTGCTGACTTGCAAGCCGAACGACACAGCTCAGCAGCCGGGGCCGCCAGGAGAGACGTAATGTCGCGCAAAACCAGGATGGCGGCCCCGGTCTGCTGCAGCGCCTTGTTCGGCGGCGGTTCTTTCGGGCGCCCGAAGTTGAGGGTGATTCACTCGAAGTCGTACACCGTGACGGGAACGTCTTGGTCACAGAGTTTATGGACAATCAGAGGTTCGATCCGCCTCCACTCACCTCCTGCAAGACCACACCCAATACGGGGCATATGCACCGAGGCATTCAGCTCCCTCGCCTTGACAGCTACCTTCTCCAGACAGCACTCGAGCGCTTCGTAGCGAATCGGCGGAACACCTGGGGCCGGCATGATGCCATGCTGTGCAACCATGTTCGCAACCCAGAGATCAGCGGCCACTTGGACAAACTGCACCGCACCGAGTCCGAAATCGGTTTCTGCGCGGTCACGATACCACTGCTTGAACGACTCGGCTGGTCCGGGCCAGCGCCGGGATAGAGCGAGGACGAACCCTTTCCCCCATGCCCCCACGTCATTACAGATGTGGGCAATGATCTTGACCCCGCCACCTTGGGGAGCTGTTGCGTCGCCCCGAACAAACTGGATGGGAAGGAGCGCCTTGACCATAGAACAGCCTCCGTTCAAGCCACGCTGTTCACCTTGCGAGCCCGATCCCATGCCCGCTCGAACTCTTCTTCGGCCAGCTCAAAAACCCTGAATTCGGGCTCGTCAACGACCTCCTCGTCTGCTGGACGAGCGATCAGAGAGAGTTTGCTACCCCCCACGGATTCCGTGCCGCTGGCAAAACGAACGGAACCATCCCGGAACACCTCGACCTTGCGACGCTCCCAGCCGTTTTCGTCGTACTCGCTGAGGATCTCAATCGGCTCACTCGGCGAGGAGTGATTCCATTGTAACCGAGAATACCGCATGGCAGCCACCTTTCCGCTTGAAGACCAGTCTGTTGAATACCCAGGCACAGTCCAGACCGCCGGGAGCTACCGACCCGGTGGTCTGGGAACTTGGCCGCTGCCGACGATGCGACCAGCGAGGTTCAAATCCTGGGTGTTCGGAACGACGAAGACACCGGGCCTGCCTTCCACGACTGTCAGCCCCGTCACGTCAATTTCAACATAGTGGGTGAACCGACGCCAGCCCCGCGGGTCGTTCAGGAAGGCGTATGACAACTGGCCCGGCGTTTTGGTGCCGGGCGCGATGTCGCTGAGGTACTGCCCCTCCCCGTAACGCACGTCCTTCGGGTTGACGGCTTTCAGCGACGGGCGCAGGGTTTCCGAGGAGGTGATTCCTTCACGTCCCTTGGCTGTCGTGTAGTGGTACAAAGTACGTCGTTGGGCAGGCACGGCAGCCCCCTCGGCGACTTCCGCAGGCCGCACCAGGCATTGCGGCCCGTTATGCACCAGCATGGCGTTGTCGCCGGTGCCGACGAAGTAGTTGTGGAAGTACTCGACCTCGATCCCGAAGACTTCGATCAGCCCGGGAACGCGCCGCGCCGCTTCCGCCGGGGCGACCACGTTGCCCGCCACCCGGATCATCTCGCCTCGGTACAGCTCATGCGCCCCTACCCAGCCGCGCCGACTCTCTGACCAAACCGCATGGCCGGGCGTGACCCGAACCATCTGCCCGCCCCAGCGGAATTCGACGATCTCGTGAGCCGTGTGCTTGACCCGGCCCATGACGCGGCTCTTCCACAGACCGTTCTCGTCCGGCAGTGGCGGTACGGGAATCTCGTAGCGGCGTTCTGGGTTGCCGACGATGGTGCCGATGCTCCCGTCTGCCATCACCACCTGCATCCCCCGGAACAGGTCCAACACACCGACGATCCGCCCATCCACCAGCGGGAAGACCTCATCGGCGTCGAACACTATGCGGGCCTCGGCGAAGCCGAACATTTCCGGGTAGGTGTAGGTCACCACGACCTCGGTGACGCCCTCGGGATTGCTCTTCCGGATCTCCTTGTACTTGGTCTCGACCTGCAAGGGTGTCGGCGGTGCCAGCGTGCCGGGCAAGGTTGAGCCGTCGCCGTAGGGCGCCAGCGGCGCACAGACCAGGCGGGTCCGGCCCACGTCCACGTTGTCGATGGTCACGTTCTCGTCCTGGGGCGGACGCGCCTCCATCCACGAAACTGCACGGTCGATAGCGGCTCGCTGCCGGTACGGATCGGGAATGCCAGCGTTGGGCTTGCTGAAGTCCGGG
>JBBSDR010001127.1:0-3337 GCA_038240465.1 Gemmatales bacterium | reverse complement strand
GTTGTCGCTGATGCCGGACAGTCTGGAGGTGCAGTTGACGAAGCAAGACATGGCGGACCTGATCGAGTATTTGCTGGCGGTCGTGCGTTGAACGGAAATGGGGCCGGTGGCAGACAAGGTGGGGAGCGTAAGTGGCGAATCAAGCAATCCCGAAGTGTTGTGCGATCGTCCGGGCAAGGCGTCGAATGGCACGTTTGTCCATCAGGAGTTTCGCCGCGATTTCTTTCACGGTGCAGCCATCGCGGAGCAGCAGAAAGACTTCTTGCTGACTGTGAGGGATACGATCGAGGAGGTTCTTCCAGGAATCCTCGGTCTCAGCCAATCGAGCGGGATCGAATTGGGGATTGGCGACAGGCAGCACTCTGTTGCCGGTAGTTCCAGCCCGTTCGAGATGGGTGCTGCGCTTCTGGGCGTCGAGGTTATCTCGATGCGCCGCGCGCACGCAAAGGAGGACCATGGAAGACAGGAAAGCGATGAAGTGTCTGGGAGGGGCGATGCCCTTTCCTGAAGGGACCTTGGTTAAAAATCTGAGCCAGACGGCCTGCATGATATCCTCGGGATCGAGCCGGGCTTTGAGGATAGGGTGAAGGCGTCGCTGGATGAGGCGGAGGAGATACGGAGTATATTTTTTGCAGAGTTGGCGCGCGGCATCTTGCCGGCTCATGTTCCCAGGATCGTCGGACGAGGGCGCCATGGAATCCTCGGGGCTTGAAATCGAGGAGTTTGTGATAGTGTTGAAGGGGTGATTCTACAGGAACGAGGTCACGCCTGTCAAGAGGACAAGCGAAAATTTTGAAAAAATGTAAGAGTTTTGTCGCGAAGTACGAGAAAGCGCAACAATCTCATTAACGCCAGAGGAACACCCGGTACGAGTCATCGCGGAAAAACAACTGTCAACAAACGGGAACCTTCTCATGGGGATTCAAGAATGGATTCGTTCGATCCTGCTCGTCGTCCTTTGTTGTCCGCTAATTTCCGCGGCTGACGGAAAACAGTCGCGGGAGGCGCCGCTGCCGGAAGGAGCGATCGCCCGGCTCGGGAGGCCCGTGCGGCACTTCCCAGTCAAGTATCTCGCGTTCTCGCCGGATGGAAAACTCCTGGCGAGCAGCGCCGAGTTGGGCAAGATTTTCGTCTGGCGGGTCGCGGATGGCGAATTGGTGTCCGAATTTGACTCGCCGCACCGAAAGGGCATGGCATTCTCCGCTGACGGGACGAGCATTATCGTGGTACTCGATAATCAAGGTGGACTTCTCCCTCATAACTGGAAGGATGGCCAGGCAGGGGAGCGATTACAGCCCAAAATGGCGTTTGTCGCGATCTCCTGCGGCGGCGAATGTGCATTCTCTTACAGAGGAGCAGACAGTCCGGCGGTTTATCACCTTTCGACCGGAAAAATCGAACTATTCAAGGAGGGCATCGGCGTCAGGTCGGACCTCATCCAGGTTACGACCGGTCAGCCAGTCTGGGCCATCTCCCCAAAGGGCGACCGGGCGGTTGTGGGGGAAGAGTATGACAGCGTCCGCCTCGCCGAGTTGCGGAAAGCGTCTGGGAGAACCCTCTTCCGTCCCGTCATCGTAACCACCCTGGCGTTTTCGGCCGATGGCAATACTGTGGCCTTCTTGAACGAGTCGGGGGCGATTCAACTTGTGGATCTGACGACCGGAAAGATCGCACAAGTGGCGACAAAGGTGGGAGCGGTCGCATTCTCCCCGGATGGAAAGTCGCTTGCCGTCGTCGATGCCGGAGGTCTCCGGGTGATCGATCGCAAGACAGGCGAACAGCGTTCCGTCATGGGAGGCCAGGCGTCGCCGGTGTCCTCGGTCGCGATCCTGCCGGACGGACGGATCCTGATCGCCGGCTGGGGGGTTCGGTTATGGAACCGAGCAGATGGGAAACAGGCTCCCCAGGTCCTTCACGATCCGTCTCTGGAGTTTCGTCGCATCTGTCTTTCGCCGGACGGCCGTTGTGTCGCCGGCGCGGGCTACAACGGGGCCATCAGCCTGTGGGACCTGCCGTCCGGAAAGCCACATGGCAAGTTGCCTGGGAGAGACCAGGTACTCGCCTGCGTCACGTTCAGCGCGGATGGGACAATACTTGCCGAAGGCGGCAATGGCGGCCTCATTCGCATCTGGGATTTCGCCTCTTCCACCGTGATCCGGCAGATGAAGGTCCCCTCGCAGGTCAACTCTCTCGCCTTCTCTCCCGACGGGCGCTTCCTCGCCGCGGGTTGCAGCGATAACGTCTCCCGCGTGTATGCAGTCGATTCCTCCGAGGAGCGGACGATCCTGCGCGGACATCGTAACCAGGTCCAGGATGTTGCATTCTCTTCTTGCGGGCGCTGGCTCGCCAGTGCCGGCGAAGATGGCGACATCCGCCTCTGGCGAACGGAAACGTGGAAAGAGACAGCACGCTTGCGGAGGCAGATCGGCTGGCCGAGCCGGGTTCTATTTACTCCCGACGGGCGCACCCTGGTCTCTTCCGATTCGGAAGGATCCATCCGCCTCTGGGAAGTCGCCACACGGCAAGAGTATCGCCGGCTCACCGGGCATGAAAAACAGGTCAGAGGGCTGGCACTATCCAGGGATGGAAAGATCCTGGCAAGCGGGAGTGACGATTCCACGGTCCTTCTCTGGAAGCTGGGGAGCGATCAACAAGTCGTGGCGGACTTGACGGAGAAAGAACTGCTGTCCGTCTGGGACGGTCTGGGATCGGAGGAGGTCAAGCGCGGTCGAGAGGCCGTCAACGCACTGATGGCTCGACCCACTCAGGCAGCGGAGTGGCTGGAAAAGCAATTGCCGGCCAATTCCCACTTCCCCGATGAGAAGGGGCTTCGCGATCTGATCGCGGGACTCCAGGCGAATCGATTCGCGGCAAGACAACGGGCGCGAAAAGGACTGCTCGACATCGGCAAGCCGGTCGAGGCTCACCTCCTTCAGGCCCTCAAGGAAGTTACCGGCATCGATGAACGCACCCGGCTCGAACAGCTTGTGTCCGATCTGCAACGACAGGAGTACTCCGGTTCTCAACTCCGCTTTATCCGCTCCCTGGAGGTCCTTGAATCCAGCGGAACTGAGACAGCCAGGCGAACGATCGAGAAGCTCGTCGAGGGAGCCACGGAAGACGAGCGAATGGAGTTGAAGACGGTCCTGACACGCCTTCCGAGACTCGCTCCCTCAAACAGGAAGTGATGGTTCCACCCTTTCGGGCTTGATCTCCCAATCCGCGTTGCCCGGCGTCCCGCGCTCAGGGTCCGTCCATGGATGAGCGCAGGATGGGAGCAGGAGTAGCACCAGTGAAGGTCTTTTCATCCGGCGTCAAGCTTCTGAGGTCCCTCTTC
>JBBSDR010001126.1:0-3341 GCA_038240465.1 Gemmatales bacterium | reverse complement strand
GGCCTGGTCCATCGCGACATCAAACCCGCGAACATCATGATCGAGTACAAGCGGCGTCTGGGGCCGGAGGACGAGGGCGGCAATGTGGACCTGAAGGAAGTGGGCCGGCCGCTGGTGGTTGATTTCGGGTTGGCCCTGCGCGCCGAGGCGGCAATCACGCTGACGCTGGACGGCCAGATTGTCGGCACGCCGGCTTACATGAGTCCGGAACAGGCAGGCGGCAAGGGACATCTGGCGGACCGGCGCAGCGACGTATACAGCCTGGGCGTGGTGCTGTACGAGTTGATCTGTGGAGAGTTGCCGTTCAGCGGGGCGCTGAAGATGCTGCTGCTTCAGGTCATACATGATGAACCCAAGCCGCCGCGTCACATCAACGATCGCATCCCGCGCGATCTGGAAACGATCTGTCTGAAGGCGATGGCGAAGGAACCGAATCGGCGCTATCAAACTGCGGGAGAACTGGCCCGGGACCTGCGCCGGTTCCTCAAGGGTGAGCCGGTGCATGCTCGCCCTGTCGGCAAGGCGGAGCGGTTGTGGCGCTGGTGCCGGCGC
This sequence comes from Gemmatales bacterium, assembly GCA_038240465.1. Taxonomy (GTDB): domain Bacteria; phylum Planctomycetota; class Planctomycetia; order Gemmatales; family Gemmataceae; genus JBBRIK01. The sequence goes on along the minus strand of JBBSDR010001126.1, from coordinate 2,789 downwards.
AATCCGCGCGTGGCCGGCCTGGCCGTGACCATCTTTTCCCTCCTGGTCATGCTCGCGCTCGGCTCGACCGTGGCCGCCATCTGGATCGATCGAGAACGCCGAACCGCCGAGCGGAATTTTGATTACTCGCTGGCCACGACGAACCTGCTGACTCAAGCAGCCCTCTCGACGCTTGAGGAAGTCCCGCGGATGGAGCAGTGGCAGAAGGAATTGCTCAACAGCGTTGTCACGTTCTACAAGACGCTGATCGACGAGAAGAACACCACGCCGTCCGTGCGCCAGGGGAAGGGACAGGCGTACCGGCACCTGGGGGAAATCCTCTCGAAAATGGGAGAGGAACCGGAGGCGCTGGAAAGCTACACCGAGGCGATCGCGCTGCTGGCGGAACTGGCTGCGGACTATCCGAAGGTCCCCGTTTACCGTCACGAACTGGCAGCGACGCACACGGACCTGGGCGAACTATTGCGGACCGGGAACCGGCAGCCGGACGTTGCGGAAGCCCACTACGCCGAAGCGATCAGACTGGAAGAGGAACTGAAGAACAAAGAGGATGTTGTTGACTATCGCCGGGAACTGGCACGAGCGCACAACAATCGCGGGCTGCTGCTGCAGAAAAACAAGGCGCGAGCAGCAGAAGCCGGGAAGGACCACAATCAGGCCATCAGCCTTCTTGAGGAAGTAGCGAATCGCCCGAATACACCCCCTCAGCTTCGGGCGGCCCTGGCTGGGATTCACCAGGATCGTGCCATCTGGCATGAGGACCAGCGCCAGTACGAGAAGGCAGAACAGGATTACAGCGCCTCCATCCTCCTGCTGAAACCTCTGGTCAAGCCGGCCGGACCTCGGCAGTATCGCTTCATGCTGAGTCTGGCTTATAACAACCTGAGCGACCTGTTGCGCTTGACCCGGGGACCTCCGGGAGAACGCGACCGGCTTCAACTCGACGCCCTGAGTCTTCTCAGCGAATTGCATCGCGATTTCCCACAGAACCCGCGTTACAAGGCGAGCCTGGCCAATAACCTCAACAACCAGGGGGCGGCCCGGCTCCAGGCGGGGAACGTCACGGAAGCGAAGGAGAACTTCTCGAAGGCCCGCGAGTTGCTTCAGTCTCTCATCAAGGATTTTCGGGACCATCCGACGCATAACTATCGGCTGGGACTGGCCTGCTACAACCTGGGATTCATCGAGCTTCAGGGGCAGAAGCGCGACGCGCCCCAGCGTCTCGCCACCCTGACCCTTCCGGAAGTCTGGACTCGGCCTGGCGTCACTCTGGCAGGCCTGGGTTGGCAAATGCTCGATCGGCAGCGGCTGAATCAGGCAGGGGACCTCCTTCAGGAAGCTGTGCGGTATCAGAAGACGGCATTGCAACGGGCCAGGGACAACTCCGAATTCGCGACCGGCCTGCACAACAGCCGCTACTGGCTGACCGAAACGTGGCTTCGGCTGGGAGAGCATCACAAGGCCGCACGCGAGGCCTGGGAACTGCACGAGTTCTCTCCGGAAGACGCGAACAGGTATCTTCGTCCCGCCCGGTTCCTGGCCCGGTGTGTGACTCTGGCCGAACACGAACCCTCTCTGGCAAAGGAGTATGGCGTCAAGGGCGCGAAGCTTCTCGAAGGTGCCATCACAAAACAATTCCTCACCCATGAGAAGGTGAAAGCCGATCCCGCGTTCCGGCCTCTGCTCCCCTATCTCAACTGAAAGCGCGGGAAATCCGCCATTCCCGGCGCAACCGCTTCCTTGCGGGCCTCTCTTGGTTTCTCGCCGTCCATTCGCTGAACTGCGTTCCCATCGCAGTTCGATAACAACTGTAATATTCGTGGTCAGCTTCCGGCAGGCTCAGTCTGTCCAAAGGAGCGCCAGGACATCACCAGCAGACAATAAGAGGCATTCATGCGCTTATTTCCGTTGCGGCGACGGTTCTTCGTCCGAGTGCTTGCGGGCCTGGGATTACTGACACTGGCAGGCTCGCTGGCTCGCGCTCAGCAGCCGATTTCGCCTCTGTTCCCTGCCGCGGCCGAGACCAGCGACGAACCGGGAATCGGTACGACTCGAGACCCCAACGGCTACATCGACAGCGCTATCCCGCGAACCCAGTTCCGGCTCCGCTACGACGCCGCTTACAACAACAACCGGCCCGATCGTGCCGAGTTCTTCTACACCCAGTATCAACAGCAGCCCGCCAATGTCGTTCCCGGCACCAACCCCAACGCCAATGGCAACCGCGGCCCAGGCGGTGGCGGTGGCGGTGGCGGTGGCGGTGGCGGTGGCGGTGGCGGTGGCGGTGGCGGTGGCGGACGTGGACCATCCACCTTCCTCAATGGCGGCGGCAAGGCGACGACGACGACGCGAAACGGCCAGACCTTCATTTACAGTGCCGGGGCCAATGGCTTTGGCCAGGCGGAATCGAGCGTCGATTTCCAGGACGTCACCGGCTACCTGGAATACGCCGTCAGCGACCGTCTGTCCGGTTTCGTCGAGGTGCCGTACCGCTGGCTGAACCCGGACGTGAACAACAACACCAACGGCCTTGCCGACATGAACGCCGGCTTCAAATGGGCCTTTCTCTGCAATGAGAACCAGACCGGCACGTTCCAACTGCGGACCTACATCCCGACTGGCCCCTCCAGTCGAGGTATCGGTACGAACCACGTCAGTATCGAGCCGGGGCTGCTCTATCAGTTGCGCGTGAGTCCGGAGTTGACCGTCTTCGGAGAATTCCGCGATCTCATTCCCATCGACGGGACAGACTTCGCGGGCAACGTCCTTCGCTATGGCGTCGGCGTTGG
>JBBSDR010001125.1:0-3341 GCA_038240465.1 Gemmatales bacterium | reverse complement strand
GTTAGTCTCTTGCCGCTTGCGGCTTAGCGGGTAAGACCGCCAAGCCGCAAGCGGCAAGAGTCATCGTTTCGGCGGATCGCGATAGGTGAGCGGCGGCGTCTGCTTCTCCTCCAGCAGCGGCTTGTACTTGCGTCCCACCATTCGTCGTTCGTGTTCGGCCTTCGCGGCCGCGATCAGCTTCGGATCGTGATACACGTCCCACGCCGACGCCGCCAGCACTTTCGCCGCCAACTGCATTCCCTGTTTGCCAATCGTCGTCCCGCCGCTGGCGACCGCTTGCCACGAGTGTGCCGGCGTCCCCGGCACCCAGCATGCTGTCGTGAAGCCGGCCGTCGGCACCACCCACGATACGTCGCCAACGTCCGTCGATCCCATACCGACCTTGCCGCTCGAATCCTCCACGCGCTCGATGTTCTCCAGCGGCACCTTGTCCATAAACGTCTCTTGCAGCCGGATCGCGAATCGCTTCTCCTCCTCATTGTAGCGCAGATCGTTCAGTTTTTTCAGGTTGTCCCTGATGACGCTCGACAGTGGCTCGTTGGGCAGCAGTTCCATCGTACCGCCGAGAGGGATCACTTCGAGTCTTGTCTCCGTCGCCAGCGCTCCGCCCTGGGCGCACTTGAGCAGCCGCGGATAGAGTTTGGCGGCCGTCACGGAACTGGGATGGCGCAGGTAGTAGTAGACCTCCGCGAAGTCCGGCACGACGTTCGGCGCATCGCCGCCGGCCGTGATGATGTGATGGATGCGCGTGAAATCGGGCGTGTGTTCGCGGAACAACTGCGTGGCGTGATTGGTCAGCTCGACGGCGGCAAGAGCGGAACGGCCCTTCTCCGGCGAACCCGAGGCGTGGGCGGCGGTGCCGTGAAAGCGGAACTTGACGGCGATCCGCGCCAGACACGACGAATCGCCGGCGCTGTTGCGGCTGCTGGGATGCCAGTGCAGGACGATAGCGCAATCGTTGAAGAGTCCATCGCGAGCCATGAACACCTTGGCCGCGCCGCCCTCCTCCGCCGGGCAGCCATAGAAGCGCAGCGTTCCCTTGATCTTGCCCGCTTTGATCTGTTCGCCGAGGGCGATGCACGCCGACGCCGAGGCGACGCCGAACAGGTGATGGCCGCAACCGTGGCCGGCGCTGGTGTCTTTCGCCGTCTCCTTGTACGGGACGGCCTGCTGGGACAGGCCGGGCAGGGCGTCGAACTCGCCGAGGATGCCGACGACCGGCTTGCCTTCGCCGATGGTGGCGGTGAACGCGGTAGGGATCTTGGCGACGCCGCGCTGGACCGTGAAGCAAGCTTTTTCGAGGCGATCGGCGAGGAGCGCGGACGAGCGTGTCTCCTTGTAGCCGACCTCGGCCCAGTTCCAGATCTTGAGGGCCATGTCCCATGAGTCCGCTTCACGTTTGACGACCGATTCGACCAGGGCGTCCTTCTGAGCGCGGACGAGAAGGGGAGTCAGCAACAGGAGCAAAAGGGTTGTGCAGCGCATGGTATTCTCATTGCTACTTCGACGAGCCGGAAGCGTAAGCGACGATCTTCTCTCCGTCGCTTACGCTTCCGGCTCGGATTATCGTATCGGCGGATTGCGAGGCGTCACACGAGAAGGTCCGCCACACGCACCGTTGCTGACGGCGCTGCCAGCGGGGCGAAGGTGTCCGTCGGGCCAAGGGCTTGCTGCACAGCGTAGTCGCCGGCCCGGGGGTCGCGGTAGACGAGCAGCCTCCGCCCGTTGACGTCCACCACCCAGTACTCGCGTATGCCGGCCCTGGCGTAAATCAGCCGCTTCTCGTTGGTGTCGAAGCTGAGCGACGAGTCTGCCACCTCGACCACCAGGTCCGCCGTGGTCGGGTGTCCCGCATAGTCGCGGGGCCGTCCCGGCACAACGGCGAGGTCGGGTTCTGGGTCGAGATCCTGGCCGAGGATCAACGGGGACTGATGCCGCAGCCACCAACCCGCTCCGAAGGCCGTTCGGATCGCTTCCTCGACCAGGCCAAGCGTTATTGCATGGGGTGGGTTCATCGGCCCCTCCTCCAGGATGACACCGTCGATCAGCATGGCCCGCCGGCCCTCGAACACACCCATGTCGCCGAAGCGGTGGAACTCAGCGCAGGTCCAGCGCAGCGGCCGGGGTCCGACCGCCGCGGGTCGTGATGATGGAAGCGACATCGTTGTCATGGCATTCCCTCCTGTTCGGCACGCTCTCCGGCTTTATACCGTATGTCTTCCCCGAATCCAGGCGGAGACGTTCCACTCGACTCCCGGAGTCCGTATCAGGAGCAAAAGGGTTGTGCAGCGCATGAGGATATCGGAAAATCGTAGGATGCGACGAAGTACGATTACCATTCCGACCCGGAGGCGGCGAGCATGGCGAAGAAGAAATCGGCGACGAAGTTAATCTCGCGTCCCGAGGTGATCGCGTTTTTGCGCGATGCGAAGGACAACCCGGAGGACGACACGCCGCGTTTGATTCTGGCAGATTGGCTCGAAGACCACGGCGATCCCCGCGGCGAGTTTCTGCGTCTGGACATGGAGCTTGCCGCGAAGGGCGTGTGCGATGACCGGCACGCGGAGTTGTTGAAACTGCATGAGGATGAGTGGCTTGGTCCGCTCGCGGCAAAGGCGAACTGGAGTTGGCGGCGCGGATTGTTGAGCCTGTCAGTGCATCAGAGATGGCTTCTCGGACCGACATGGGCCGCCCTGGCTGGAACCGAACTCTGGGAGTGGGTTGAGGAAGTGACTCTTGAGGAATATGACACAAGGGGTCTCAAACGTTTGGCCGATTCACCATTGTTGCCCTCGATCACTTCATTCAACTTGAATACTCCGCACGGATGGTTTCACTCCGAGCCGTTGATTACTCTGTTGCAATCCCGGGTTCTGTGGGGTCTGCGGGAGCTTGACGCTGAGCCGAAAGGATGGAACTACGCTGGCCCAGAGGTTGCCCTGGGCATTGCCGCTTCGCTCACGTTGAACAATCTGAAGCGGCTCAAGTTGAGAAACGCGAACGGTGGACCGATCGTCGCAAAGTATTTCGCAACGTCGATGAATCTTGCGAGACTGGAGACACTCGATCTTGCGAACGATCGCGAGCTCGATGTGGGAATCGGACCACTCGGGATTGGACCGCAAGGCTCTGCGTACCTAGTCGATTCGGCTTTCCTGGGCCGGCTCCGGCGACTAAACCTCAGAGGGAACCAGATCCAGGATGAAGGCATCGCTATACTCGCAGATTCACCTTTCCTGGCCCACATTGAGGAACTGGACATATCGCTGAACCTTCTTACCGATGCGGGGGTCGAACACCTGGCACGATCTCGTCATCTGAGTTGTTTGAGGAAACTCGAT
>JBBSDR010001124.1:0-3343 GCA_038240465.1 Gemmatales bacterium | reverse complement strand
GGCCCGCCACGCCCAGCAGCGTCAGGGCCACGAAAATGGCGAGAGAGACAATGAGAAATCTTTTGCACGTCCGGCCCGCGCAGAGTGTCATGATGTGCGTTCCCTGTTGCAATCTGCCCCGACCTCGAGCAAAGTCGGAGGAAATCAAATCGATATCTTATTCATGTGAGCTTGTTTGAGACATCCTGTCAAGTTTTTTCTTGGCAAGAGCAGTCATGAAGTGCGATTGGTGAGCCGGACGGCGTAAGCGTCCGGGTTCGGGTCAGGCGAGCCGGACAGCGTAAGCGTCCGGGTTCGGGTCAGCAGACCCGGCCGCTGACGCCGCCCGGCTCGCCTTATTTGGTTCGGGTCAGCAGACCCGGCCGCTTACGCCGGCCGGCTCGCCTTATTTGCCCGGCGCCGACTCAAATCCCACCGTCTTGATCGGCGACGCACTCGCGGGCGCGAGCGGTTCGATCTTCACGTCGTCGAAATAGACCTTGCCCAGGCCCATCAGCCCCAGCGTCACCTGGATGCTTCCCGAAGCCGGCACGCGCCGATACAGGGTGTACTGTTTCCACTTCTTTGTCGGCTCCGTCAGCCGGATCGCCAGCGGTTCGCCGCCCGCGCTGTCGTAGAACAGCGCGCCATCGGTTGTCGCCGTCAGCGTTTTGGGAATTCGCACCCAGGCGCTGATGCGAACCAGCGTTCCCGGCTGCAGATGCACGGCCGGACTCTGAACCGCCAGGAACGTTCGCTCCAGGGCAAGCGGCACAACCTTCGGGTCCTTCGGCGTGATCTCCAGCAGCAGGGACTGCTTCCCTTGCAGCGGCTCCTCGGCCACGCGGCGCGCCGACACCGTCACATCATCCAGCGATGGCTCCTCCGCCAAGCGCCACTGCGTCGAACCCGCCGCCGCCGGCTGCTCGAAGTCGCCTTCCGGCAGCACATTCGCCGTGACGCGGTCATGAGCGATCTCCTCGCGGAAGCGCCAGTGCCGCGGCAGCGTGTAGAAACTGACCGCGTAGGGACTGGCGACCGGCGCATCGAGTTCCTTGACGGCCGCGTCCCAGTGCGCCCGCATCAGGATGCGCAGCGGACGCATGGAGCGCTCGGCTTCGGCGTAAGCCCGGCGCGTGTCGCCGTCGCGACGATACGACTCGGCCAGGGCCACGCGCCGCCGGGCGTCCTCGATCAGCGCCCAGCCGTCCGGCAGTTTCTGGCCCTCCTGCTCCAACTCAGTGTGGACCTTCGTCACGCGCGTCAACTCTTCCTGCGCGAGATCCTGAGTCCACTGGGCCGCTATCTTGCTCATCCGCCGTACCTGGTCCTGGAAGCTGACCACGAGGCCCGTCTGGCTCAGATCGCTCGTGAAGACCACGGCGGCGGTCAGACCGAACTCGGGGATCGTCACCTTGGTGCCGCCGACCACGCGCTCGGCCCGCAGTGTCCGGACTTCACCGGGCGAGACCAGCCAGGCTTGCGTTCCCGTCGGCACCTGCGGCACGACAATGCTCAGGTTGGTCACGGCCCCCTGTCCCGGCACCATCTGCGAACCGGGACCGGTCCACACCGGCAGACAGAGGACGCCATGATCGGTGCGCATCACGGCCGCCTTGACCGAAGCCTGCGAGGTGCCGATCCACGACGGCGACTGGGCCGTCACCAGCAGCGGTTCGAGCAGCTGCATTTCGAGGTTGAGCAGGGCCATTTCCAGCAGACGATCCCGTCCCGCATGGCTGTCGGCCAGGAAGCGATCCGACCAGTAACACAGGCCGCGACAGCCCGAACCGATGGCCGTGTAAGTCATCAGACGAATCTGTTCCGGCTGCGGGCCGATCGGCTCGCTGAAGCCCGCGGCCGAGGGCTTCTCATAGACCAGATGCGTGAACCAGTCCGGCAGATGCGTCTGGATATACGTCCACGAGTACGTTCCGGGCTGGGCCAACTGGCGCCGCTGCGACAGCCATTCGCGATACTGCGTCAACTCCAGACCGGTCAGCAGCGGCCAGCGATGGACGCCGAGCATGAACTGATCGATGCCGCGCGAGTAACGCTGGAAGCCATCCCAGACGTCGCCGGCCAGCGGCCGCAGTGGATCGATGGAACGCAGCGCGCTGGCGGTCCGCGTGACGGAGCCATACTGTTCCGCGGCCAGTCCGCCGCCGAGGTCCCAGCACAGCACGGCGTCCTGTTGCAGGAACCGCGCCATGCGCCGCCCGACCGCGGTGACCGCCGACGCCGAGGACGTCAGTTGACCGGGAACGGAGCCACGGACCGTGGCATGGTCGTCGGCCGCCAGCATCGGCACCAGCCAGAAGCCGAGATTGACCGCCTGCTCGATGGTCTCGGCATTGGTCTGTTCGTCGATCCAGAGAGTGTTGAAGCCGGCGTCGCGGAGCGTTTTCAGGGGCGTGCCGCTGTAGCGGATGGCGCGGAGGAAGAACTTCTTGCCGCTGACGGTCAGTTGCTGCCGTTGCAGTTTCACCTCGGCAACGCGCGCCGTCACGGCGGGCGTGTCGTCGCGGCCGGTGGGATGAGCCGGCATCGATGGCTTTCGCTGTTCGACGACGGGACCGACCTCGAGATCGTCGGTCCAGACGCGCGTCAGTCCAGGGCCGCCGTAGACGTTGATGACCAGTTGATCGACGTAGACGTCGGCGATGTTGACGTCGCGGCCGATTTCGACCCGAAGGAGTTGCTGCTGCTTGACGATCAGCTTTTCGGGCTTGCGCAACTGGAGTCGCTGCCAGCGGCCGGCGGTCTCGTAGACGTCGCCGCGCAGGAACGTCGTCAGCGGTTGATCGAGGTTTTTCGGATCGCGTTCGTGGGGCAACACGAGGCGCGCGAGCAGTTGCACGCCGGGGCGGTTGGCCTTGACCCAGACGCTGCCGCTGAATTCCTCGCTGACGAGGGCGCGGCCAATGGGAAAGGCATAATGAATGAAGTTGCCCTGCTGGGCTTCGAGTTCGATCAGTTCGGAGCGCTGTCCGCCATGCACCGTCTCATCGGTTAGTTTGTGAGCGGACTCCTTGTAGGGCGCGTCGGCGGCAGCGGCGACCCAACTTGTCTCGCGGCCCTCGAAGCCATGCTGGAGGAATTTCGCCTCCTCGGCGGGGAGCAGCAGGGGCAGAAGGAGCAACATGGGCAGCAGGGCGGCCAGCCGGGTCCAGCCGATCCGTTTCATGGTACTCCTCCTGACAGGGGACGCCGCGTTCCGGGGAACCGCGTTGGTTCCGCGAAGCGCAGGGGGTGGGGGATGTAGCAGAAGATCGGTCCGGAGCCAAGAGCAGTTTTCTTTCGAGGGTTCGACTGTCGATGTTGGCATTCTGGGCGAGCCGCGCCGCGGGGGCCGCCCGGGGCG
>JBBSDR010001123.1:0-3347 GCA_038240465.1 Gemmatales bacterium | reverse complement strand
GCCACCTTTTGCAGCACCTGGAACGCCGCCGCATCCTCGCCGCGCTGCAAATGCGCCCAGGCCAGGATGAACTGCCCCTCTCCGGCAAGGTCCGCCTGGCCGCTCGCCTTCTTCGCCGCCTCGATGGCCTTCACCGCGTCGCCGGCCACCAGATGACACACCGCTCCCATCAGCTGATACCGGGCATCCTCGACGTCGGCGCGGAACAGCGGCGCCAGAGCCTTCAATCCCGCCTCGTTGCCGGACATGGCCCGCAGGGCTGCGAGCATCCAGCTACCATCGACGTGACCGGGCTGCTCGCGCAGACAATCGACAAGGAACGCCTCCGCCTGGGCAAAGCCCGCTCCGGCAGCGCCATTGCTGGCCGCCAGGGCCGAACTCAGCATCAGCCGCGCTCCCAGGAAGGCCACCGAGGCCCGCGCTGGACCGCGCGCCATGCCCAGCGCTCGTTGCAGCGAAGCCAGACACGCCGGCTGATTGCCCTGCTGCTGCTCGATGATCGCCCGGCGAACAACCGGCATGGGATCGGCGGCATCGAGTGCCTGCCAGCCGGCGAGGAACCGTAACGTCCGGTCCAGATCGCCGCGGCGGAAATAGAGGCAAGCCGCTCGATCGTGGCCCTTCAGCGACCGCGGCGCCAGCCGCATCAGCACGCCGACCGAACGCAGCGCCCCATCCTTGTCGCCCTTCTCCTCCAGCGCGGCCGAGCGCTGCAACAGCACTTCTTCGCCGCGCGGCGGATAGGCCGCCCCTAGTGCCGGCGGGAACTGACCGGGCTGCTTCTCCGCGAATCGCTCCAGGAAGAGCAACTCGACTTCATCGAGGTCCCACTTTCCCTGGGCGAAATAAGCCTGAGCGGCCGCGCGATCGCGGAAGACACGCGCCAGCAGATCGAGTTCGCCCTCGCCGCGCACTCCATTCACAAGGGCTGCCCGGCCAAACAGCCAGGCGAAATCGTCGCGGACGACATCGGGGAACTTGCGCGACAGTTGCAGATAAGCCGCGGCCGCGTCGGCATCGTGAGCCTTGACCGAAGCCAGAACGCTGCACAGCCGCAACTGATCGTCGCGGCTGGTTTCGAGGTTGATCGACCGCGCCTCGGCGTGAACGGCGCTCATGATGGCGGCATACTCGGCGTTGCCGGTGCCATCGAAGCGCGACACCTGCTGGACGGCCCAGGCGACGTTCTTCGGCCGATCCTCCGGCTGCGTCGGCCGTCCCTTGGCGCCGCACAGGGCCAGATACCCGGCCGTCAACCCATGCGTCGGCTCCATCTCCAGAGCGGTGCGGAGATGCTTGAACGCCTGATCGTGCTTGCCGAGCCGCGTCAGCGCCAGGCCCAGGCCGCGCAGCACAGGCAAGGTCGGCGGCGCTTCCTGAAGCAGCTTGTTGAAGACGTCGGCCGACTCCTGGAAACTGCCCTGGCGATAGAACGCCTGTCCCAGGGCCATCTCGCCCTGGCGGATGATCGAGCGCAGATCGCCGCCGAGAATGGGGCAAGTGTAAGTGTGTTTCTCGGCCAGCCGGCGGACAAAGGATTTGCCCGAGGGAAACGCCTCGACCCAGGCGCGATTGGGCGTCGCCAGCCACATCGGCAGGCCGCGCGCGCCCAGCGCTTTTTGCAGGACGCGCACGGCCACGCCCGTGTCGCCACCGGTCGCCACCATCGAGATGCCCATCTGCAAGGCGACGAAGGGACAGTTGGCATCAATGCGGTTGGCATCGGTCAGGATGCGCAGCGCCTCGCCCGGCTTGCCCTGCCGGTGCAGCATCAGCGACATGTAGAGCGGCGGATCGATGTACTGCTTGTTGCCGAACTGGTGGGCCTGGTCGAACGTCGCCAGCGCCTGATCGGCTGGCCCCTCGCGCAGCAGACTGAGGGCTTTCCAGAAGTGAACCTCGGCGGAAGTGGGCTGCAGGGCGAGCGCGCGTTTGAGCAGGTGATCAACTGCCGTTGCGGTTGCCGGCCCGGCGGCGAAGTTCGCGCGCACGGCAGTCAGGATCGCCTCGACGACTTGCTGGCGGAACGCCGCGGGTTCGCCTCCCAGAAGCGGGGCCGCTTCTTGCAGCATCCGGTCGCTGTCCTCATAGCGTCCCTCGCGCAGGGCGACCTCGCCGCCGGCCTGCAGACTTTCGCCTTCGAGGGTGGAGAGCTTCTTCTTCCAGGCGGCGGGAGGGTCCTTCTGGAGACTCGCGCGCGTGAGTTCGAGCGCCTCCGCCCAGTGGCCTTCTTTGAGGAGGCGCGAAGCTTTGGCGGCGGCGCGGGTGCGCTGAGGCCCGGGTCCGAGCAGCAGCCAGAGGCCGGCCCCGAGCATTCCCAGTAACACCAGGGCCCCCAGCAGCAGGCCCGCGTTGACAGCAAAAAGAATCACAGCGAAGTTGCTCACGTTGAGGTCCGCCGCTTGCGGCGAAGAGTCAAACCGTCCCTTCCAGCAGGCCGGTCGCGCTATCCTCGTCATCGATACCCCGGCCCTCGCGCGCCAGCCAGTCAATCTTGCCCAGTTCCTTCATCCAGCGCCGCACTGTTCGCACGGTTTCCTCGGGATTGTCCTTCACGCCCCGGCTCAGGCCCTGGGTCTGACGGGCGATGTCGTTCAACTTCGCCTCCAGGTCCTTGCGGCCACGCGTGCGGACTTCCTTCCAGACGCGCGACAGATAGTTGCGGAAACGCTCGACCTCGTGCCGCGCCCGCTCCTCGGGGTTCTCCGACGTGTCCTCCTGCTCTTCCGGCGGCGCCGATGCCCGGCAGATGTCCTGCAAGGTGTAGAGGTAGCGCTCCAGGTTCAACCAGCACTCGCGATACAGCGGCTGGTTCCGTTCATGATACGCGCGCTCGGCGTGGCGTTCTTGGGCCTTGACGTAATCGACCATTTCTTCGCGGTCGCGTCCCGTCGCCTTGGCCGCCTCGCACGCCAGGGTTCGGCAGTGCTGCACGAGTTGGGCAAACCGCGACCAGGGCGGCTCCAGTTGCCGGGTCTTCTCCGTCTCGGCCTGTTGCAGCAACTCGCGCAGCTCGGCCATGCGCTGGATCGCCTTGGGATCGTCCTCGTAGTGCCGGGCCTCGTACAACTCTTCAAGGACTTGCCCGAGGCGGGCCTTGATCCGCGCCCGGAAACTGCCGCTCAGTCCTTGCAGCAGTTCGCGCAGCTCGGCCATGCGCTGGATCGCCTTGGGTTCGTCCTCATAGCGCAGCGCTTCGAGCAGGTCTTCGCGCAACTGGCCGGCCCGCGCCCGCAGCTTCGTGCGAAAACTGCCGCTGAACTGGGGCAATAGTTCGTCGATCTGCCGTTGCACGTCGTCGATCTCCCTGCGCGTCGGCCGCTGAGGCGGGGGCGGCGCTTCGATGG
>JBBSDR010001122.1:0-3357 GCA_038240465.1 Gemmatales bacterium | reverse complement strand
CGTAAGCGACTGGAGTGTTCAGGTTCGTCGCGGAGTTCTCCGGTCGCTTACGCTCCCGGCTCGCCTGGAAAAACGCGATCTCACACAGTCGAACTATTCACGATGCGTTCCTGGGAAAACTTCGGTTCTTACTCAATTGCTTTCTGCCTTATTCGTGTGATTCGTGAGATTCGTGGTCGATTCTTCGTCACGCGAGAATGCCACGGATGACGTTGCCGTGGTCCGCCTCCAGCCGTTTGCGGCCGGGGACTTCGAGACGGCGCAGGTCCAGACCGAGAAGGTGCAGGACCGTCGCGTGCAGGTCGGTGACGTAGTGGCCCGGCTCGATGGCGTGAAAGCCCAGTTCGTCGGTCGCGCCGTAGACGCACCCTCGCTTCAGGCCGGCACCCGCGAGCCAGATCGTGAAGCCGTGCGGATGATGATCGCGCCCCGTCGTGCCGCCGCTGCGCTGCTCCAGGCCAGGCGTGCGGCCGAACTCGGTGCAGAAGACGACGACAACATCGTCGAGCATGCCGCGCCGCTTCAGGTCCTTCAGCAGCCCGGCGACGGGCTTGTCGATCGTCTGGCACTGCTTCGCATGGTTCTCGCGCAGTTTCTGATGCGAGTCCCAGACACCGTAGGGCGAGGGAAAGACCTGCACAAAGCGAACGCCGCGCTCGGCCAGACGCCGGGCGGCGAGCAGACGCTGACCCGCCAGGCGCGTTGTGGGGTTGTCCAGGCCGTAGAGGCGTTTCGTCTCGTCGGTTTCGCTGCGTTCGCTCTCGACCGCCTCGGGAACGGCAGTCTGCATGCGAAAGGCCAACTCGTAACTCTTGATGCGGGCGCGGAGGGCGGTGTCCTCGGGATGCCGTTCGGAGACCGCGCGGTTGAGTTGGCCAATCAGGTCGTACTCGTTCTTCTGCTCCTCGGGCATGACGTCAGCGCTGCGCCGGCCATGCGGCAGCGGATCGCCCTTCTCGACGTGGATCGTCACGCCATTGTACTTTTGGCCGAGATAGGAGGCGCTGACCGATGGCCGGGTGTCGGGACGTGTCGGACCGCCGAGGACGACATACTGCGGCAGATTGTCGTTGAGACTGCCGAGGCCGTAGTTGACCCAGGCGCCGATCGAGGGTTGCACCTCATCGAGACGATGCCGGCCGGTGTGGATCTGGTTCTCGGCCGCGTGGTCGTTGTCGGTCGTGTACATCGAGCGAACGAAGGCAATGTCATCGACGCAGGAGCCGAGGTGCGGCAGCCAGTCGCAAACCTCGATGCCGGATTGGCCGTACTTCTTGAAGCCGACCTGGAGCGGATAGACGATCGGATAGGTATCGCGGACATTGATCGCGGCGGCCAGGACAGAACGCGAGCGTTTGTCGTGCAGCGGCGATTTGAGCGGATCGCTGAACGGCGTCTGGGCGAAGGTCTTGCCGGCGTACTTGTTCAGGGCCGGTTTGGGATCGAAGGTTTCGATGTGGCTGTAGCCGCCGGAGAGAAAGATCCAGATGACGGATTTCGCCCTGGCCGTGTGGTGTCCCTTACCGGTCTCGGCAGCGCGGAGGAAGCCATCGCGCTGCAACAGGGAGGCGAGGGCGATGCCGGCGAAGCCGAGACCGCCGTCGAGCAGGAACGAGCGTCGTGAGGTGGGTGCAGTCATCGCGCGAATCCGGGGTGGGAGCGAAACCACTTACACTCTACAGGAGGCTGCGGCCTGCCTCCACGAAAAACGAAATTACTTCTTGCCGCTTGCGGCAGGAAAGAGGGAAGTTATTCCGCCGGCCGTGGCTCGCGATCGTCGAACAGCCAGCGCAGTATCTGCTCGGCCTGGCGATAATCGGGAATGACGACGTCGGCTCCGGCGCGAACGAGGCGATCGCGCTTCCAGACGTTGACGCCTGCGCGACGCTCCTCGTCGCTGGCGACGGCAATGGCCACCCCGCCCGCCTTCTTCACCTCCTCGATCTCGACGAAGCCATCTCCGAAGCCCAGCAGCTGCTCGCCCCGAAGGTCGTTCTCGCGCAGGATGCGGTCGATAATCATCTGCTTGGAGAAGTTCTGATAGTCGTCGAGAGCGCCGTAAATGTGCTGGCCGAAAAACTCGGCCACCCCAAGAAGAGCCGCCTCGTGACGGACGTACTTGAGATCAGTTCCGCTGGCCAGGTAGAGGGTGACGCCGCGACGACGCAGCTCCTCAAGGAGAGCATGACTGCCGGGGACGGTCCACTGGTCCGGCGGAGTCCTGCCCTGTTCGAGGGCCTCAATTCGTCCGCGAATTCGGGCCATCAGCCGATCGTGATAGCGATGTTTGTATTCGAGCGGTTCGAGGGGAGTCCCGCCGCGCTGCTTCACCTCGTCGGCAAGCTGGATCATCTGATAGATGGTCTGCCGGCCGTTGAGCCGCATCACGAACTCTTCGACCTTCGCGGACAGTTCCTCGCGCGTCTCCGAGGTCCCCGTCTCCTGAAGGACCTCGACCATCAGGGGAATCATGACTTGCGGCCAGCCTTCGCGGAGAAGGGAGAGAGTGCCGTCGAAGTCGAACAGGACGGAGTGAAAGCCCCCGCGCGGAAAATCTGGCCGAAGCACTTCGATGTCCACGCTCTGGTTCTCCCTGGCCCGCACAGTCGCTACGCTCCTCACGCACGGATGCTCATAACTGAGAACCTGCGCAAACGGGGCAGGCGGCGCGTGAGAAAGGGGCCGGAAGTTTTTTATACTCGATAAGCGAGAACAGTCGAAGGTCCACGGCAAAGGAGGCGCTCATGCGAGTCCCACAATTCCTGGCCGATCATCAGGTCCATTTCGAGGAGTTGTATCTGGCACCGGCGTTCAGCGCGACGCAGCGCGCCAAGCACCTGCACGTCTCCGGCCGGCAGGTGGCCAAGTGCGTGCTGCTGATTGCGCCGTCGGGTCCGCTCCTCGCCGTGCTGCCCGCCACGCATCACATCGACTTCCGCTTACTCGCGGACCAGTTGGGGGAGGATGTGCGGCTGGCGCGCGACGAGGAGCTTGCCGATGCTTTTCCCGACTGCGAGTGGGGAGTCGCGCTGCCGTTCGGCGTCGTCTATGGCTTGCGAACGGTGCTGGACGACGCGATTCATCCCGAGGACCTGATCGTCTTCGAGGGCAACACGCACGTCGAGGCCGTGCGGCTTCGGTGCAGTGATTTCGAGCGTCTCGAATTGCCGCGGCGATTGCGGTTTGGCAAAGCCGACGAGGTCTCCGCGTCACGACACGAAGCGGATACCTACTGAGCCGTCGGCCGGATCCTGCTCGCGACAGGGCCGCTTGCGGCTTAGGACCGACGGCGAAACAACTTCCCTCTTTCTTGCCGCTTGCGGCTTAGCGGACCGCCCGCTAACGCCCGCTAAGCCG
>JBBSDR010001121.1:0-3362 GCA_038240465.1 Gemmatales bacterium | reverse complement strand
GGGGGGGGGGCGGGCGCGGCGGGCGGCGGCGTGGGGGGGGGGCGGCGGCGGGGGTGGGGGGGGCGGCCGCGCAGGTCGGTCGCCGCCCCCTAGCCGCCCCCCCCCCCCCCCCCCCCCCCCCCCCCCCCCACGGCTCAGAATGGATCGGCTTCGCTGCTGAAGGGTGTGACGCGAATATCAGCGAATGCTCTCCGGCCGCACTGCGAGAAACGTCTCTCTCGGCACGACCGTCACTTCATCGACTTGATCCAGTCGTGAATCAGTTGCGTCGCTTCTCGATCGACCTCGACCGTCGCCAGCGGCGGCATCTGGCCCTGCGCGCGGCGCGCCATCCGCAGATACAGCAGCGATTTCTCCGGATGGCCTGGCTCGATCAGCTTCGCGCCGGGAACGTCGAACGTGTGATGCTGCGGCTTGACGCCGACGACGCGCATCTTGCTCCGCGGCTGGTGATACTCCAACTCCATCAGCGCATTGCCGCCGCCGGCCTCAACGTGGCACTGCGCACAATTGGCGTGCAAATACGACCGCGCCCGAGCCGCGACGCTCTGCGAGGCGTCCGACGGATCGACGAGGTGATCGTAATCCGCGGCCCGTTTCGGCAGCAGCGTGCTGTACTGGACCTGAGCGCGCAGCGTCGTCTCGACCCAGTCCAGCGGCTTGTAGATCTCTCCCTCGATCCGGCCAATGCCCTCATTGAGCAATCCGCGCAGATCGATCGCCAGCCGCCGGGCGAAAGCCGGTGTCTTCGGCAGCAGCGGCGCGACCGGTTCAAGCATCCTGCCCGGCACACTCTGGATATCGTTGCGCAAGTTGCGCAAATGTCCCTTCACCTCGCCGAGGTCCTCGAGCAGGTTGACGCGGAAGACGCCGAGCTTTTCGAGAGCGGCCAGTTGGTTGACCTTCGCCGAACCGTAATCGTGGATCTTGTTCATCTGCACGGTGGACAAGCCGAGGACGTAGTTGGCCGCCCGGCTGTGACAGACCATGCACTCGGATCGGCTGGGATAGTGCCACGACAGCGTCCGCGCGCCGCCTGCCGCCTGAGGATCGCGAATGGTGTAAGGGCGATCGAGGCCAGCCTTGTCTACCAGCGTCGCGTCGGTCTGTTCGTCGTTCCAGAGATACGAGTAGCCGGCCCATTCGCCCTGCTGCCGGAAGAGAAAACGCGTCTCGATGCGCCGCCGCGACGCGGGATTGCCGGCCTCGCGATCGAGAGAGAACGTCTTGACGAGGACGGTGCCGTCAGGGAGGTTCCAGCCGCGCGAGGCGACGTAGTCGATCTGGCCGTCGCCGGGAATGCCGATGAATCGCTCCTTGGTCGCGCCGTCGGACCAGAGCGGCGCGTTGACTGAATAGGGGATCAGCCCGGGTTGCACGACATGGTCCTTGACGGAGGCGAACACGCCCGATTCGCTCAGCTTCTTCGGAAAGACAGGCGGGTTCTCCTCCTTCGGGGCCGGTTCGAGGCGATAGTAGACGCCGCCGCCGTGATCGGCGAAGAGCAGTTCGCCCTTGCTGTCAATGCCGAAGCCGGTGATCGACGAGGGCGTGTCGGTCAACTCCTTGTGCCAGGTGACCTTGCCCTTATTGTGGCGAATGCCCCAGATGCGGCCCGTGGACCAGTCGCCATAGATGTAGGCGCCCTGCAAGTCCGGCAACTTCGTCCCGCGATAGACGACGCCGCCCGTCATCGAGCGGGCCTCGGAGTGATGGTGTTCCGCGATCGGTTTCGAGAACGGCTGCGGCCCGGCCTTGCGATTGATATAGAACGGATGCGAACCCTCCATGACGGACCAGCCGTAGTTTGCGCCCCTCTCGACGAGATAGATCTGCTCCCAGAGGTCCTGGCCATTGTTGCCGACCCAGACGTCGCCGGTCTGGCGGTCGGCGTGCAGCCGCCAGGGATTGCGGAAGCCATACGCCCACGTCTCGGGCCGAACGTCCTTCTGGCCGACGAAGGGATTATCCTTGGGAACCGAGTACGTCTTGCCCGGCTCGGGGTGATCGACGTCGATGCGCAGCACCTTGGCGTTCAGCTTGGTGAGGTCCTGGCCGGTGAGGTTGGTATCGGAATCGGAAGTGCCGTCGCCGCTGGAGACATAGAGCAGGCTGTCCTTGCCGAAGCCGAGGTCGCCGCCGTTGTGGCCGTTCGACGCCCATTCAATGATCGTCTTCCGCGAGCCAGCGACGATCTTGTGCGGTGCCTTGCGGTCGAGCGTATAGCGGACAACCATGGTCTTCTTGTCGTCGCCGGCCAGGGGGCCATTGAGTCCGACGAAGAGATAGCCGTTATCGAGGAACTTCGGATGAAAGGCGACGCCGTAAGCGATGCCGTCGATGTCGATCAGCACCTCGGGCTTCTCGGCGCTGTCATCGTCCTTGATGCGGAGAATGCGGCCACCGCCGCCCCAGGGCCAGTGCTGATGGATGAGCAGCAGGTTCGACGTCCCTGGCTCATGAGCGACGCCGATGGGCGCGGCGATCTTGAGTTTGGGAAAGGCACGGACGGCGCGATAGGGATGCGGCGGTTCGGGCGAGCCGGCGACGTGCGAGGTCGTCCAGGGAATGCGTTTCTCGAGGTTGAACGCGGGCGGCTGCTTGGCGGCGGGTTTCGTTTCGGCGGCGGGCGCGGTCCAGAGAAGGCCCGTCAGCAAGCCAGCGGGCAGGAGGATTGTCAGGAAGGCCGGACGCATGGGTGAGGTTCCTGTCAGGCGGGAGAATCAGTGCGGGAGGTCTCTTCTCAGGATAGTCTGGCTCTTCGCGGAGGACAACAAGAAGCCTCGCCTTGACACGTTTCTCGCCGGTTCGCTATAGCGGTCGCTTGTTGGCGGATACGGGACCCTACCGCGTCACTCTGTTCGAGGAACCGCTCATGTTGTTTGCCGCAGTCTGTTTCACGCTCTTCTTGACTCTGCCTCCGGCACTTGCGATGGAAGATGTCGATCGGTCCGATAATCAACAGTTCGTCGTTCCGTTCAGATTCCTTTACGGCAGCGAGGCCGATGTTCTGGAGCTTCATCTGTTCGTGTCATGGGACAAGGGCAACACATGGTATCGCATAGCCAGGACCACACCCGTTAAGAATCGCTTCTATGTGAATACGAAACGGGATGGGCTGGCCTGGTTCGCCGTACGAGCAATCAGCAAGAACGGCATTTACATTGGAGAGCCGGCGGACCTTGGCAAATCGGTCAGCCTCAAGGTGCTGATCGAGTCTCAGAAGAAATGACCGTTTACCGCCGCTTCGGAGAATTGCCCGACAAGTTCTTCTCCGAAGCCGGCGCGAAGATCCACCGTCACGAGGATCGCTTCTTGCGTGTTCGTTTCGGCGGCAGGAGATCGGCCCAGCTATCCGCCGT
>JBBSDR010001120.1:0-3367 GCA_038240465.1 Gemmatales bacterium | reverse complement strand
GGACGCGCTCCGCTCCGAAGACTCCGCGTCGCGGCTAACCAAGAGCGTGTGGCGCGATAACGCCGGACGCGCTCCGCTCCGAAGACTCCGCGTCGCGGCTAACCTCAACGGTGCCGTTCTTGTCCGCGTCGAGGAGTTGACCGTGTCACTTCTTCGGCGCAGTCTCGCGCAGCAGTTTCGCCAGCAACTTCACCATCTCGGCATGCTTCTCGTCCTTCGCCAGATTGACGTATTCATGCGGGTCCTTCTCGTGATCGTAGAGTTGCACGCCCTTCTTGCCATCGTCCCATTCGGTGTAGCGATACCGCTCGGTCCGGACGCTGCGGCCCATGACGCCCTTGCCCGCGCCGTGACGCACCACCGTGTACGCTCCCTCTTTCCAGGCCGCCGACGGCTCATCCAGCAGCGGCTTCAGGCTCCTGCCTTCGAGGGCCTTCGGCGGCGTCAGGCCACACAGTTCCGCCAGCGTCGGATAGACGTCAACCAGTTCGACCGGCCGCACCGACTCCTTGCCGAACGCCTTCATCCCCGGCGCCGCCACGATCAGTGGTACGCGGGCCGACTCCTCGAACAGGCTCATCTTCTGCCACAAGCCATGTTCGCCCAGGTGCCAGCCGTGATCCCCCCAGAAGACGATGACCGTGTTGTCGGCCAGCTTCAGACGATCGAGCGCATCGACCACCTTGCCGACCTGTTCATCGACGAACGTTGCCGACGCATAGTAGCCGCGCCGGCACTCGCGGACCTGCTGCGCCGTCAGACCGGCGTTGGGGCGGGGCGTCGAGGCCAGGGCCAGGGGCGGCACGTCCTTGCGATGCTCCGGTTCGTCCGGCACGGCGATCTTGTCGAGCGGATACATGTCGAAAAACTTCTTCGGCGCGATCCACGGCACATGCGGGCGAAAGAAGCCGACCGCGAGGAAGAAGGGTTTGTCCTTGTTTGCCTCCAGCAGCTTGATTGCCTCGGCCGCGATCTTGCCGTCGGTCTGCTCCTCACTCTTACTGTTGTCTGCGAGATAGGCGAGCGAGGCGCCGAGGTTGGGGTTCTTCGGCGTGAAGTTGGTCAACTGGTCTTCCTCTTCCTTGTCCCGCCCTTTCGGATTGATGCGCACTTCCCACGATGGCGGATCATCCATGCCGTTGGTGCCGATCTGTCCGGGAACGCCATAGTGATAGAGCTTGCCGACGCGAGCCACGAAGTAGCCGTTCTTGCGAAACATCTGCGGCAACGTCACGACGTCGGGCAGGTTTTTGCGAAAGTACGTCTGGTTCTCCAGCACGCCCGTCGTCTCGGGACGCAGGCCGGTCAGGATCGATGCCCGCGAGGGATTGCACAGCGGAAACTGACAGTAGGCGCGATCGAAACGCATGCCGCGCGCGGCCAGCTTGTCGATGTTCGGCGACTTCACCAGCGGATGACGATAGCAGCCCAGCGACGTGTTCAGATCGTCGCAGACGATGAAGAGGACGTTGGTTTTCTTTTTCGGCTCGTCCGCGCGGGCGGACAGTGCCGCCGCGAAGAGCGCCAGGGTCAGTAGGCGGAAGTGCATGGGAGTGATCCTCTCCTTGTCGCAAGTGAGTAGTACCAGCCCCGAGCGCAAGCGTGGGTTTCGTGCGAAGCCCCCTCGCTTGCGCTCGGGGCTGGTCAATGCAACACCACGATGCTACGTTATGGCATCGGTTGCGCCGCGACGGAAGGAAAATCTCGAGGGACCTTCTCATGCACCCCGTCCGCCTGATGACGCTGAATCCCGGACACTTTCACGCCGCCCTGATTCAGAAAGAGATGTTTGCCGACGTGGCGCCGCGCGTCGATGTCTACGCTCCGCTCGGAGCTGACGTCCTGGCTCACCTCGGCCGCATTGCCGGCTTCAATGGCCGCGCCCAGAAGCCGACCGACTGGCAAGTCGAGGCCCACACGTCCGCCGACTGGCTGGCGCGGGCGCTGAAGGAGAAGCCGGGCAACGTCGTCGTCCTGGCCGGCTTCAATCGCGACAAGATCAACGCTCTCCTGGCCGCTGTCGAGGCCGGCTTGAACGTCCTGGCCGACAAGCCGTGGATCACCGATGCCGCGGATTTCCCCAAGCTCCAGAAAGCACTCGACACCGCCGACGCCCGGGGACTGATCGCTTACGACATCATGACCGAGCGCTTCGAGATTACCTCCCTGCTCCAGCGCGAGTTGGTCAACGATCCAGACGTGTTTGGCGAGGTGGTTGCCGGCACCGCCGACGAACCGGGCGTGTTCATGGAGAGCAAGCACTTCCTCATGAAGACAGTCGCGGGAGTGCCGCTGCGGCGTCCGACCTGGTACTTCGACGTCAACATGCAGGGCGAGGGACTGTCCGACGTCGGCACGCACCTTGTCGATCTGGTGCCGTGGATGCTCTTCCCCGGCCAGCCGATCGGCCACACGTCCGACCTGGCGCTCGTCGCGGCCAAACGCTGGCCGACCGTGCTGACGAAGGAAGACTATCAGCGCGTCACTGGCGAGGCAGACTTCGCGCCGTCTCTCGGGGATGCGATTCGCGGCGGCAAGCTCGACTACTTCTGCAATACGCTCGTCTCGTATGCGGTTCGCGGTGTCCATGTGAAGCTGAACGTGCTGTGGGACTACGAGGCGGAGTCGGGATCGGGCGACACGCACTTCGCGGTCTTTCGCGGGACTCGCTCGCGTGTCGAGGTGCGCCAGGATCGCGAGCAGAACTATCGGCCCGAACTGTACGTCGTCCCCGGCGAGCCGAAAGCCGACATCGTCGCGGCCGTGAAGAAGCGCGTCGAGGCGCTGCAGGCGAAGTATCCTGGCATCGGCCTGGTCGATAAGCGCGGCGAGGTGCAAATCGCCATTCCGGACGTGTATCGTACAGGCCACGAGGCGCACTTCAGCGAGGTGGCGCGGGTGTTCTTCGAGTATCTGAAGAATCCGCGAGCGCTGCCGACGTGGGAAAAGCCGAACATGCTGGCGAAATACTGGGTGACGACGAAGGGCGTGGAGAAGGCCCGGGCATAGGAGAGGAACGTCATGGCAACCAACGTGGCCTTCTTCGGTGCAGGCGAGCAGGCCCGGCCCTATCTCGATGCCCTGGCCCGGCGAAGAGACGTGCAGCTCGTCGGCGTCTGCGATCCCGACCGCCGTTCGGCCGAGCAGGCCGCCGCCGGCTGGGGAGCGCGCGTGTTTCCAACCTGTGAGGCGATGCTGGCGGAAGCCTGTCCCGACGTCCTCTGGGTCTGTGTGTCTCCGGCACGGCAAGGCGACGTGCTGGTCCGGGCAGCCGCCCAGCGCGTTCCCTTCTTCGTCGATCCTCCGGGCGCAGTGGACCACGAACAGGCGCTGAAGTGCGCCAAACTGGTGCGCGAGGCGCGGCTGG
>JBBSDR010001119.1:0-3367 GCA_038240465.1 Gemmatales bacterium | reverse complement strand
GGGCGGCCGTTACGATCGCGTCGAGAACCAGGAGCAGTTGTTCAAGGTCTTCGAGCAACTCTCGATCGAGATTCACGGCGACGGCATCGACGAGGAGGCGCTCGAATCGCTTGCCTCGAAAACGGGCGGCCGTTACTACCGTGCCAGTGACGCTTCCAAACTGAAGCTGCTTTACGGCGAGGTGGCAAGCGAGTTGAAAGACACCTACACGGTGACCTTCCGCAGTGTGCGCCAGGTGATGGACGCGCTGCCGTCGGCAATCGACATCTTCGTCGTGGACAAGTCGGGCGCGACGATCAGCAATCGCGAAGAGGCCGACTCGTTCCGCTCCGGCCTGGTGGTGGCGAAGGTCAACTACCTTGTGTATCTGCTGTTGCTGGCGGGCCTGGCGAGCCTGCTCTGGCTGCCGTCGGCCCTGCGCCGGGCTGCGTCATGACCGATCTGCAAGAGACCATCGTGGCCCTGTCGTCGGCGTCCGGGCCGGGCGCTCGCGCCATTGTGCGCCTCAGCGGCGCGGATGTCCTGTCCGTCGTCGCCCCTCTCTTCGTCTGCGACACACCTCTCGAACGCCAGCGACGCCGCTGGGAAGGAGCGATCCGACTGCCGGGACTCGCATCTCCTCTGCCGGCCGACGTCTATCTCTGGCCCGGTCCGCACTCCCACACCGGCCAGGACCTCGCCGAACTGCACGTCCTGTCGTCGCCGCCATTGGTGGAACTGCTCATCGCCCGCTTGCTGGCCGTGGGAGCTCGGGCGGCGAAACCGGGCGAGTTGACGATGCGTGGCTTTCTCGCCGGCAAACTCGATCTGACGCGAGCCGAGGCGGTGCTGGGCGTGATTGAGGCAGGCAGCCGGGCCGAACTGAAGCACGCGCTCGCTCAGTTGGCCGGAGGAGTCACCCGGCCGTTGCAGCAGTTGCGCGACGATCTGCTCGACCTCCTCGCTGACGTCGAGGCGGCCCTGGATTTCAGCGAAGAAGATTTGCAGTTTGTCGATGTCGAGGCCCTGCTCAAGCGTCTGGGCAAGGCGATGGCGCTGGTGACACTGGTCGGCAAGCAGGTCGATCAGCGCGGTCTGGCGGAGAGGCCGTTCCGGGCCGTGCTGGCGGGCCGTCCCAACGCCGGCAAGAGCAGCTTGTTCAACGCCCTGTCCGGGGGCCGAGCGCTGGTCAGCCCGGAGGCCGGCACGACGCGCGACTATCTCGTTCAGCGCCTCGAACTGCACGGCGTCGAACTGGAACTGGTCGATACGGCGGGCCGGCGCAGGAGCAGCCACGCTCTCGAACGCCAGGCTCAGGAACTGGGACGCGAACAGGCGGACGAGGCGGACCTGCTGCTGTTGTGTGTGCCGGGCGCGACCGCTCTTTCCGAGGACGAGAACGAGCTATGTGTTCGCCAGAGTCCGCCGGTGCTGCTGATCGCGACGATGACGGACAAGGAGCCAGCGGGTGAAGGCCGGCTGGCGACGAGCGCAAAGACCGGTGATGGACTCGACGAGTTGCGGCTCGAATTGGCGGAGCGGGCGCGGTCCTGGGCGCGGCCGGCGCTGGCCCCGAGTTTGAGTCGCTGTCGGCATCACATCGCGGCGTGTCTCGAGCATCTGCGCCGGGCGCATGCGGCGGTCCTGTACAGTGACCCGGCCGAGGTGCTGGCGATGGAATTGCACGGCGCTCTCGATCAACTCGGCGAGATGGTCGGAGCGGTCTATACCGATGATTTGCTCGACCGCATCTTCAGCCGGTTTTGCATTGGCAAGTAATTCGACGGTGGAGATGAACCATGAAGGCTTTCCTTGCCAACATCCACAGAGAGCCAGAGAACGCGGGTCATAAGCTCGCATACGCTGAGTGGTACGATGAGTCCCTTAACTCACGCGCCGGGTTGATCCGCGCCCGGGAAGCGTTTCGGCAAGATCCGAACAACGCCGAGGCAATGGCGCGGTGCCTGAAGATCGCGGCAAGTGAAATCCTCGGGGCTGAGGTAACAAGGATCGGAATCTCCTCCCTGCTATCGGACTTGCTCGAAGAGAGGGCGCTTCGCATGCACGAGGCTGATTGCGCGCAGCGTGTACTTTGCGTCTTTGAACGAAAGAAGCCGGCAGATAATCGCCCGCGGACGGCAATCGAAGCATGCCGCGCCTTCGCTGCCATGAAGATTGGCGTGGAAGAGTTACTCGCCGCAGGCGCCGCCGCACGTGAAGCCGCTGACGAGCTAGACGACCCGGAGAATGCGGCCGGCAAAGCGGCTGGGGTCGCAGCAGAGTTCGGTGTCCCTTACGGCGCATCCAGCGCTGCATCGCTGGCGGAAGACGTTCTCGAGATGGTGGCTGGGCTAGAGCGAGCCGAAGCGGAACTCGACTGGCAGTTCGGACGCCTTATCGACCTTTGGCTATACGGCTGGGACTATCCCCTACCCAAGTCGGAGCAGAATGCCCTGTAGCGGAGAACGAGAGGACCCTCGTGCGAAACATGCGTCTTGGATCGACTTCTGCATCGGGAATTGCTCCGCCTTGGCTTACAATGAGACAAGGGTTCACTGGCAGTTGCATCACGGGAGTGGGAGGAAAATGATGCAAACGATCACCCTCGAAGAAGCCCAAAGCCATCTGGCCGAGATCATCGAGAAGCTGATCTTTGGCGAGGAAGTCGTGTGGAGGCAAAATGGTGAGGCGCTGGCCAAACAGGTGCGGATGGAGCGAACGAACTGGCACTGCCAAGCCGGATCGGCGATAGACAAAATCTTATGGATCGCCCCGGACTTCGACGCTCCACTGGATGAGTTCAAGGAGTGCAGGGAGGGACGCTCCTGCTCGACACCCACACGCTGCTGTGGTTCCTGCAAGGCGACCTATCGCTGAAATTGTGAAACGGTACGCGACAGCTTTTTTCCTCTTTTCTCGATGCCGATAAGCTGAAGCCGCTTCGCGGAACAGTCTTTTCTCCGCTTTTCTGCCTCAAAACTTGCGAAGCTCCCTCGCTGTCTGGTATAAGGGACTATGCGGCACATGTGGAAATTGTCACCGGCCTGTGGGCGTCACTCTGACTCGAAGTTGATCCGATGAGCAAATCATGGCCCAAGATCCTTCGCGATCCTGTCCACAACATGATCGTGTTCCATGAGAAACCGTGGGACCGGCTACTCCTGGCCTTGCTCGATACTCGCGAGGTCCAGCGCCTTCGCCGCATCAAACAACTTGGGTTTTCAGAACTTGTCTTCCCGGGAGCCAATCACAGCCGTTTTGCCCATTCTCTCGGCGTGCTGCACACGACGAAGAAGTTCCTCGATCAGTTCGACCAAGTGACAGGGAAACCACTGAAAGACTACCAGCGCAGCCTTGTTCTGGCGGCCGCGTTGCTGCACGATATCGG
>JBBSDR010001118.1:0-3371 GCA_038240465.1 Gemmatales bacterium | reverse complement strand
TACACCTACCTGGGCGGGGCCAACCTGGCCCTGTCGGTCACGCTGACAGCCGTGTCCTGTCTGACAGCCGTGCTGACGATGCCGCTACTGCTGGCCTACTTCCGCAGCCGTCTGGATGATCCGGCCAGCCTCGATGCGCCCGTGCCGTTGATGATCGGCCAGTTGCTCTGCATGCTGATCCTGCCCATCGCGATCGGGATGGTTGCGCGCCACGCCTGGCCCGGTCTGACCCAGCGGCACGCGCGCACGCTCCTACGACTGGGAATCCTGGCGCTGGCGGCCCTGCTTGCCTTCGTGATCGTTCAGGGATGGGACCGTGTGGCCGGCGACTTCGTCGAGATCGCGCTGGCGGTTTTGCTTTTGACACTGATGCTGCTGCTCGCCGGATGGATGGCGGGGTGGGCCTGCTCCCTGGAGGCCCGAGACCGATTCAGTCTGGCGATGGTCCTTGTGGTCCGCAACGTGGCCATCGCGACAGCCGTGGCCGTGACCGTCCTGCACCGGATCGAGTTCGCCGTGTTCGCGTCGGCTTATTTCCTTGCCCAGGTGCCAATCCTCGTTGCCGCTGTGGGCCTCTTCCGGCTCAGGCGATCGGCATCCCTGACACCCCGGGGCGAGGGGAGCGGAGCATGAGCCAGCACGCCATTTCCGGCAGCGGGTCAATACCGCTTGGCGATCGCCGGAGTGGATGCGAGGATGTTGCCGCCACTATCGGTCACCAGGAAGAAACTGTGAGCGACCTTGGCGGTTGCGGCATCTCCGCCGACGAAGATGTTCACGCGGTAGTGATCCGGCCACAACCGCCGGACCTGGACCCTTTGCAGATCGCCCGGCTGGCCCAGCGTCTGCATCACCTGTCTGCCGATCGCGGCGTCCACCTGCAGACGCCCTTGTTTCTCTTGATCCATTTGCTGATCTTGCTGTTTCGCTGGCATTGTTTTTCCAGATCCTGGAGGGAGGAGGTTGGGAGGAAGTTCGCGGCATCTCCGTGCAGACGAGGACTAGAAAGACTGTCCCACTCCGCACGCTTGATGGCCGCCTGATCCAAAGATAGTTCTTGGAGAAGAGGATGGCATCAGGGATGAAGAGCCAACAATCCCATTCTACACAAGCTGCCCCACAAGGGCGAATCTTTGCGCCCGATCAGCGTGGGCTGGCCTCCGCACCTGGCGTGGGGGCGGCGGGCAAATGAAAGTCGATGACCAGCGGCAGGTGGTCTGAAGCCAGGCGCGCCAGCGGGGCGCGGATCACTCGGGCGTCGCGGACGACAATGCCGTTCCGGTGGAATGCCTTGTCGAGTGTCAGCAGGGGAAAAAAGGCCGGGAACGAGCGGAACTGCGACGACGATCCCGTCGCTTGCTCGAAGGCGTGTTTGGCGAACGGGCCGGCGGCCAACCGGTTGCGCCAGTCGTTGAAGTCGCCGACCATCAGCGTCGGCAAGTGAGCGGATTCGCGAAACAGCGGGTGCAGCAACAAGTGTTCGACCTGCCAGTGCCGTTCCTTCTCCCGCAGGCCCAGGTGCCAGTTGGTCAGATGCAGACTGCCTTCGGGAGTGTCCACGACGGCCAGTTGTGCCCCGCGCGGCTTGCATTGCTTCAGTCTCAACGAGACCTGATGCTTGAGCCGAATCGGCCAGCGCGAGAGCAGCAAATTACCGTAGCCCCCGGTCTCATAGTGGACGTTCATCTGAAAGCAAGAATCGCAGGCGTTGAAATGGTCGGCCAGCAGTTGCGGCTGATCGTGACTGCTGGTCCGGGCGGCGTGGCGGGTCACTTCCTGCAAGCAAATCAGGTCGGGCTTCGCCTCCTCGATCACACGACAAATCCGGTCCAGTTTGTAGCGCCGGTCGCGGCCGCCGATGCCCTTGTGAATGTTGTAACTGATGAGTCGCATGGTCGTCGTTGACGGAGAGTGGCCGCCCCTCCACGAGGATCAAAGTTTGTCAGCCGGCTCAGGACCGAAGGCCGAATAACTTTCTTCTTTCTTGCCGCTTGCGGCTTAGCGAGCTGCCCGCTAAGCCGCAAGCGGCAAGAAGTTCTTCCGCCATCGATCTTCATACCTATGCGAATTATAGGCCACATTCGTGTGCGCAGCGCCGAGTCGTGGCTGTCGATTCTGGCATTCTTGACGAGCCGCGCCATCCTAACCGACGAGGCCCTGCTCCAGGGCGTAGCGGATCAGTTCGGCGGTCGTGTGCAAGTTCAGCTTCTCCATCATCCGGGTTCGATAGGTGGAAGCGCTGCTCGTGCTGATGTTCAAGTGCTTCGAACACTCCTTCAGACTCATGCCCGATCCGAGGATGCGCAGCATCTCGAATTCGCGCTGCGACAGGGCTTCGAGTCCGACCCGGTCTTTCTTGGGGCGGCGCAGGTGCTGGATGACCCGTTGCGATACCTTCGGTGAGATGTAGATCCCACCCTCGGACACCGTCTTGATGGCCTCGACCAATTCGGCCACCGCCGCCGACTTGATGACGTAACCGTGGGCACCGCTTTCCAGCGCCTTGACCGCGTAGTGAATGCTCTCGTGAACGGTCAGCATCAGGACTTTCAAGCCCGGCTGCATCTTCAGGAGCGTCTCGATGCTCGAGGACGTGTCGAACTGGGGCATGCTGTAATCGAGGACGAGTACATCGGGCTGCACGCGCGCGGTGATCTCGAGGACTTCCGGCCCGTTCGCGGCCTGGCCGGCCACGCGGATGCACCCGCTCTCCTCGAGGATCTGGGCCAGGGCCTCGCGAACCATGGCATGGTCGTCGGCCAGCACCACACGAATGACAGGCGATGAGTCCATCTCATCCCTCCTCCTGGCCAGCCCCGAGCGCTACCAGCTCCGAGCGCGAGCGGGGGGTTCTTTCGAAGGAACCCCTCGCTCGCGCTCGGGGGTGGTCGGCAGTACCAACTCAGCGGCGATAGTAGTAGACGGGTTGAGTAGCGTAGACCGGATAGCCGCTGCTGTAAGCGTAGGGATAGACCGCGCGAGGACGACCGACAAAGACCGGCGTGCTTACCGCGTACGGATACGCGACTGCTGAGGGTGTCACAACCACGGCGGACGGAACAGCCGCATAGCCGGCGACGTAAGGCTGGACGTAGGACACGTCCTGACGGTAGTAGCCGCCGAAGGCCGGAGCGCGATAGGCCACCACGCTCGCGCCGGGTGTGACGACATACGGGGACACAGCGGACGAATAGACGATGACCTGGGCGCGAGCCGAGGTGGACAGAGCAAGCAGGGCCGCGACCGCGAAGGCTGTCAGAAACGATGTCTTCTTCATGTCGAGTTCCACTCTGGTGAAATCGTGGTGCGATTGGTTCGCCGATCTCATTCTAGGCGACCGGCAAGAGGTGAAATACCCGGTGGGACAGGCG
>JBBSDR010001117.1:0-3376 GCA_038240465.1 Gemmatales bacterium | reverse complement strand
TTGATCGTTCTCTGCTTGGAGTGCGCAGCAGCGTTGTTCCCAATCCGCAC
The DNA here is from genome assembly GCA_038240465.1 of Gemmatales bacterium. Lineage (GTDB taxonomy): Bacteria > Planctomycetota > Planctomycetia > Gemmatales > Gemmataceae > JBBRIK01. Next base: position 3,326 of record JBBSDR010001117.1, on the reverse strand, counting down.
AACGACTACAGGTGCTATGCCTCATGTTTACCATGGCCATCTTTGTAGTCCGGCTACGTTTTTTGGCCAGATCGCCGGTGAACGGTTACATCAAGTTGCCCCCGACAACAACAGTCGCTGGATCGGCGATCGTCCTCCCCTCCTTTCTGTTCGCAGCCGCCGTACAATGCCGCTCGTCTGCGAGTTGTGGATTCACAGGACGGGAGGCCAGCCATGCAATTCTATTTCTTCCACCTCATGTCCTGGCCTTATCTGCCCGACAACTTCAGCGAAAAGTACGATACCGCCTGGGTCTGGCTGCCCAACTCGCTCTACGATCCCGTCAAGGGACACGATCTCTATCGCGAATACATCAACACCCTCGCCTACGCCGACGAACTGGGCTTCGATGGCATCTGCGTCAACGAACACCATCAAAACGCTTATGGCCTGATGCCGTCGCCGAACATCATCGCCGGGGCGCTGACGCAGCGGACGTCGCGCTGCAAGATCGCCGTCATCGGCAACGCCCTGCCGATGTACAATCCACCGTTGCGCGTGGCCGAGGAGTTCGCCATGCTCGACGTCATGTCCAACGGCCGGCTCGTCGCCGGCATGGTCATCGGCGGCGGACCCGAGTACTTCTCCTACCAGGTCAATCCGACCTATGCTCGCGAACGCTTCCGCGAAGCGCTCGACCTCATCCTCAAGGCGTGGACGGAGCCGGGGCCGTTCATCTGGAAGTCGAAGCACTACTTCTTTCGCCAGGTCAATCCCTGGCCAAGACCGTTGCAGCAGCCGCATCCGCCGATCTGGATTCCGGGAGCCGGCTCACTCGAAACCATCGAGTTCGTCGCCCAGCGGCGCTTCGCCTACATGGGCATTCCCTACTTCCACATCGACACCTTCAAGCGTGTCTTCGGCCTGTTCCGCGAGGCGTGCAGCAAGGCCGGCTACGAGGCCAAGCCCGAACAGATGGGCTGGGGCGTCCCCATCTACGTCGCCGAGACGGACAAGCAGGCGCGGGAGGAGTTCGAGCCGCACTTCTGGTATTTCGTCAAGAACCTGCTCAAGGGTATCTCGCTCGCTCCACCCGGCTACACCTCGGCGCGGTCGGCGGCGGCCATCATGAAGAACCGCCACACATTTCTCGCCGAGCAGAAGACGTGGGACGACATCGAGAAGGGCGTCTACGCGATTGTCGGCAGTCCCGAAACGGTGCGGCAGAAGCTGGCGCACTATCAGAAGGAGATCGGGGCGGGTGTGATCCTGACCGGCTGTCAAACGGGAACGCTGCCGCACGAGTTGGCGCGCAAGAGTATGGCAATGCTGGCCCGCGAGGTGCTGCCGAAGGTGCGGTAGCCTTGACTAAATGGATGAACGTTCACTAGTAGAGCAACAGACCAACTTGCGGTAGTGTAGGCCGGCAGCGAGATACTGTTCACAATTGAGCAGCCCTTTTCCAACGGCCGGGTAGGGCAAGGTGATGACCAATCAGGGCGTACACCGGAGTCAAACCTGCGACGGGATTCGTTATCATCACACTCTCGCCAATCAATTTTTGGGAAGCGGTCCGTCGGAACCAGGCACTACCCTCGTCAGGCTCTCGCTCAGGATGCCGGCCGCCAGTGCAAGTGCCAGGGCCAGTCGCGTCATGGCTCGTCTCCGGCTGGAAGGTCGTTCCACCCCGGGTTTTCGTCACTCGCACGCCTTCAAGGCCAGAACGGCGTACGCAGTCCCAGCGTGCGTGATGAAGTGGTAGCGATCCGTATTGATCGATTTGGTGAACCATCGGCCCGATTCACGCTGGTTGCTTTTGAGCCAGGTTAGGACTTTTTGAATGGCGGGGTCGCTGGCAGGCACGCCCGCTTGACGCAGGTCGAGAAACCCGGCCGTCCTGGCAAGTGACATCTTCTTGGCGATCGGCTCGTCAGGCGAGTTGATGAGCAGCTTGATTTCTTGTTTGACTTCCTGAGCCAACGCCAAGCCAGGCCCCACGAGCAAGAAAGAAACCAGGACGGAGAGATTGCATAACTTCATGAGTCACTTCCTTCCCAGAACAAGAACGAAAGACTGGGACATCTCCGCTGGATGGTATGTTTTGCCTGCTTCCTCCGCAACATCCCAACGGCCGAAGGATCTGAGAGTACTGCTTCAACACGTCCTCATCCCAACGTTTCCAGCCCTGTCAGGGTGCCGGTGCTGCTGCCGAACCTGCCCACCTCCAGGCCGAGGCGCTGGAGCATCGAGACGTAAAGATTGCACAGCGGCGGGTTGCGCTTCGGATCGAAGGCGAGGTGCCGGCCGTGTTTGAAGCCGCCCCCGGCGAGCAGCACCGGCATGTTCTTGACGCCGTGGGTACTGGCGTCGGCGAGGTTGCTGCTGAAGAACACCGTGGTCCGATCGAGCAGGGTGACTCCGTCCTCCTTCGTGTCCTTCAGCCTCTTGAGAAAGTCGCGCAGGGTCTTCATCTTCTCGGTTTCGAGCTTCTTGAGTTGCTCGATCTTGGTCGGGTCTTTGCCGTGGTGCGACAGGTCGTGGTGGCCGAGGGACACGCCCGGCACCGGCGGCACACCGCTCGTGCCCAGCAGTTGCAGGGTTACCAGGCGCGTGGAATCGGTCTGTAATGCAAGGTGAATGAGGTCGAACCACACCCGTGTCTTCGCGATCAAGTCGGTCGAGTTCACGACGTCCTGTGACGGCTTGGCACTCACTTTCGGCTTCGGCTTCTTCGCCCAGTCCTCGGACTGTGCCAGCCGCTGTTCCAGTTCGCGGACGCTGGTGAAGTACTCGTCGAGCTTGTCGCGGTCGCGGACACCCACCGCGGACCGCACGTCTTTCGCCTGCTCGCGCACAGAGTCGAGGATGCTCCGGCCGTCCTCGAGTCGCCGCTTCTGCGCCTCGACCTCGTCCGGCCGGCCCTCAATGAACAGCTTGGCGAAGACACTCGACGGCCAGGACTCCGTCGGCACGGGCGCACCGCTGCGGGTCCACGCCAGGCCAAAGCCCTCGCACGACAGCGGCAGGCTGGCGTACCGGGTTTGGCCGTGGAGGAAGTCGGCCGCGTACTGATCGAGAGAGATGGTGTTCTTGAAGCCGGCCCGCTGCTCCGGGTGCGGGGCGCCGGTCAAGAAGCTGAAGTTGGAATCGTGGCTCGGGCCGACGTCCGGGTGCGACAGCCCCGAGATGACCGTGAAGTCCTCCCGGAAGTCCTTGACGATCTCCAGGTACGGCGAGAGCGCGTAATCCTTGCCGGCCTTGTCGGGAAAAAAGAACTGCGGCAAGATCCCCATGTTCGTCTCGACGGCGACCATCCGCCGGACCACCTTGTCTGGCGCGGCTGTCCC
>JBBSDR010001116.1:0-3377 GCA_038240465.1 Gemmatales bacterium | reverse complement strand
CCCCCCCCCCCCCCCCCCCACCACGGGAAGAGAGAAGAGCAGGCGAGCCGCCCTCGGTGGTGCAGGCGTCTCGCCTGCTCTTCAAGCAGGCGAGCCGCCTGCACCACGGTGGGAACCGGCGTTGTTTGCGTTCGCCGCGCTGGAGTATGATCCTGCCCTGTCAATCCCCTTGCGCGCGAGGTTTCGCATGTTCACCGTCGAGTGGAACAAAACCGTCTGGGACTCACAGTATCAATGGCTCCAGGGAGGCGAGGAGTGGTCCGGCGCCTGGGGCGGCGTCGAAATGCAGTGGCATCGCACCCTGCTGCCGCGCCTGCATCCGTACTTGCCCACCGGCACGCTCCTCGAAATCGCTCCCGGCTTTGGCCGCTGGACGCAGAAACTCAAGGACCACTGTCAGGAGATGCACCTCGTCGATCTGGCGCGCAAGTGCATCGAGACGTGCAAGCGCCGCTTCCAGGGCTGCACCCATATGCACTATCACGTCAACGATGGCCAATCGCTGCCAATGATCGCCGACGTGTCGATCGATTTTGCCTTCAGCTTCGATTCGCTGGTCCATGTCAATCGCGCGGTGCTGGCCGGCTACCTGCGCGAACTGGCCCGCACGCTCGCTCCGGACGGCGTCGCGTTTTTGCACCACTCCAACCTCGGCGAGTATGCGGTGTCGAGCCGGCTCATCGAGCGCTTGCCCTTCGCGGCCACCCTCGAACGCTGGGGCCTGATCGAACGCAATCGCCACTTCCGGGCGCCTGACGTCTCGGCTGCCAGCTTCGTCGAGGATGCGGGAGCGGTAGGCCTGCAGTGCATCGGTCAGGAGCTTGTCAACTGGGGTTCGCGCCGGCTGATCGATTGCTTCTCGGTCGTCACGCGAAACACGTCGCGCTGGTCGCGGCCGAACCGTATCGTGCGAAACCATCGCTTCCGCGAGGAGATTGCCGAGGCGGGCCGGCTGGCGTCGGTCTACGGCCGGCCCACACCGTCGGCGTCTTGACCGCTGTCCGGAGGGGTCTACAACGAGAGGAGCGGCGCTTGTTGAGGCGTTGCATCAACAGCGCTTTGAAATAGCGTCGCTCACTCGTGAGGTCTCACCGTGGCTGATACTCCTCTTCAGACTCTTCCCGGGCCCGGATTGCCTCCTGTCGCGCCGCCCTCGGGACGGTTCATCTTTCAACTGTTCCTCGTCCCGGCCCTGATCGTCGGCTCCATCGTCCTGGTGCTGCTGTGCTTCCAGTGGATCTTCGGCACGCCGCGCTCGCCGGAAAAGTTCCTCCACGATCTCGACGACGGCAACCTCGAAGTCCGCTGGCGTGCCGCCGCCGACCTCGCCCAGGTGCTGCCGCGCGACGCCTCGCTGGCCTCCAATACCGGCTTCGCCCTCGACCTCGCGGGACGGCTTCGCCGCGCTCTCGACGACAACCGCATCACCGAAAAGGTCCGCACCGAGCAACTGGGTGAGTCCGGCAAGCAAGTCGCGGTCGTCCCGAAGGCCTTGCAGGCGGAGCGCGATCACATCTGGTATCTCATCGCCTGCCTCGGCAATTTCCAGGTCCCCGTCGGTGCGCCGATGTTGCAGACCGTTGCCCTCGAGTTGAAGGGAAGCGACGCCGAGACGGTCTTTCGCCGCCGCTCGCAGGCTGTCTTCGCTCTCACGGTCCTGGGCAAGAATGTGAAACAGTTCGAGCGTCTTCCTGCTACACGGCGCAGCCAGATCCTGAGCGAGTTGAAGGAGGAGAGCGAGTCCTCGGGCGACCGCGGCCGCTGGGCTGCCGCCGCGCTGAACTACCTGGAGGGCCGCAAGGAAGCCCTGGCCGTTGGCGATACGCTGTGCAAGGTCGCGTTCGATCCGTCGCCGTTCCTGCGTAAACAGGCAGCCGCCGCTCTCACGAACTGGGACGGTCCCCACGTCGAGGAGACGCTGCTGGCGCTGACGAAGGATGATGGCAAAGGCGACGACCCGATTGTCTGGGAGGCGGACCAGGAAGACTATCGCAAGGGACATCCTGAGGAAGTGCGTCGCCAGAACCAGCGCGACATCGTCTACAATGCCGCCCTGACGCTGGCTCGCCGCGGCAGCCCTCTGGCCCTTCAACTCAGCGATGTGTATGGCGAAATGCTCGACGAGAAGAAACAGGAAGAACTGGCCCGGAGCGATGCGCCGCAGGAAAGTTCCGCTGACGCCCGCGCGGTCCAGATCATCCTCGCCGCCCTCGACGCCCTCGATCAACTGCACGCCTCGGGCAAGAACGTTCCCTTCCTGCCGGGGGCGCTCGAGTCTCTCGTCCAGAGCGAGAACAAGTCCGTTCGTGCCGCCGCGCGTGAGTTGCAGGCGAAGCTGAAGTGACTCGCCGCTTGCGGCTTAGGACCGACGGCGAAATAACTTCCCGCCGCTTGCGGCTTAGCGGGCGTTAGCGGGCGATCCGTTAGCGGATCCGCTAAGCCGCAAGCGGCAGAAGAGAGGCATCAATGAGCGCCAGCGTCTTCGAGCGAATTCAGGAGCGTCTGACTCAGCAGGGCATTCCCTTTACCGTCTTGCGTCACGAGGCCGTCTTCACCAGCGAACAGGCGGCGGCCGTGCGCGGCACTCCCCTGGGCAGCGGCGCCAAGGCCCTGATCGTCAAGGCGGGGGACAACTTCTTCCTGCTCGTCCTGCCCGCCGACCGCAAGCTTGACAATCGCAAGGCGAAGACAGCCCTCGGCGTCCGCGAACTGCGCTTCGCGTCAAAGGAAGAAGTCCTCGAAAAGACAGGCCTGCTGCCCGGCTCCATCCCGCCGTTTGGCTCCCTCTTCGGCCTGCCGGCGTACTGCGATCCCGCTCTCGGCGAACACGCCAGCATCAACTTCAACGCCGGCGATCACTGCATCTCGATCCAGATGACCCACGCCGATTATCTCGCCGTCGAACGGCCCATCCTCGTCGCGCTGACGTGATGCAATCCTCACCAGCCCGAAGCGCAAGCGCCGGGTCCTGCTCAAACCCGGCGCTTGCGCTTCGGGCTGGTGGGCAAGTCCCCTTGTTCGGCCCTTCGCCTTCTGGTACAAGCCGACCTCCAGACAGGGATGTCCCTTGTGCCCGGGCATGGATGCCCTCGCCCGCGGGTCCCTGAGGTCCCTCCTCCACCGGAACAGGAATCGTCATGGAAGTTCGCGACGAAGCCGGCTGCCCCGGCCTTCCCGCCGATTTCATTCCTCTGCGCCTCGTCCTCAAGACGAGTGGCACGCCCGTCGAGCTGACGCGGCCCGACATGGTCCTGGGACGGCATAGCGCAGCCGACGTCCGCCTGCCCCTTCCCGACGTGAGCAGGCGACACTGCCGCTTCTACTTTCAGGAAGGCGCCTGGCATGTGCAGGACCTGAAAAGCCTCAATGGTACTTTT
>JBBSDR010001115.1:0-3378 GCA_038240465.1 Gemmatales bacterium | reverse complement strand
CGCCCAACTCGCGGTAAGCTTGCCACGTCAACGCACCCTCTTTCGTCCGCCTCTTGTACAACTCTTGCAATGCGAATTCCAACAGCGGCAGGCTTTCGGGATTGGCCGCGGCGCTCTCTTGCAGGACATGGTCCAACTCGATCTTTGTCGTTTCGTCCTGCTCGAACCACAGTCCGGCTGCCCGGGCCGGCTGTTTGATCATCTGGCCGATCTCCGCCGCCGTTGGCAGGACCAGGTCGTACTGGCCGGCGCCGTCTTTCAGCGCCACCAGTTCCTCCAGTTCCGCGCAGCGGTGGTAGAAGTCACTGCGGAGCGTGGCCAGCACCCACACCCGGCCACTGCGAGCCAAACTCGAAAGCACCTTGATGAAGGCGCCGCGCTCGATGTCGGTGACCTTCTCAACGGTAAAAATCTCTTCCAACTGGTCCACCACGAGGGCGAGTCGTGCCTCGGGTTGCGCGGTCAGTTTTTTCTCGTTTGCCAGCAGGGCCGCGACCTGGGAGAGCGCGCCTTTGATGAGGGCGGACGCTGCGGCGGGTTCGCGGAGTTGCCGGGCCAGTTCCTCGAGCGGCGTCCCATCGGCGGTAAGTTCGGGCAAGGCCGTTCCGGTCGTCAGCGCCGAGGCCAGGGAGGCGAACAGGTCGCCGCCCGCGCTGCCGGGAGTGACGACGGCCCAGCGCCACAACCGCACGCCCTCGATGACGTCGGACTGGGTGAGTACCGGTAGAATGCCGGCCCGGACGAGTGAACTTTTCCCGGCCCCGCTGGCGCCAAGTACCAGGACGAAGGCGCGCCTGTCCGCCGCCTGCTTCTGCAAAGCCGTCAGGACCTCGCCGACGGCTTTCGATCGGCCGAAGAAGACGGCCGCATGCTTGAAGTCGAATACCTCCAGCCCGCGGAACGGTGAGCCTGTCTTCCAGGAGAGCCGGGCATGATGGTCTCGGACCGGCACGGCGGGCAACTTCTCCGCGATCAGTCTGCGCAGGTGTTCCTCCAGCAGTTTCTCGAACTGGTCGGATGTCTCGAACTGATGGGACGCGCGCGGCGCGTTGTCCTCGTCGTGGAGCCATTTCTTGATGAAGCTTTCCAGGCTCTTTTTCTGCGACAGCCGCTCCATGAGTCCCGATTCATCGCTGAGGTCCGCCAGGGATTTCGCTGTCTTTCGGTAGACGAGCATTCTTGGGTAGCCGTTCTGCTGTCCCGAAAAGGCGATCTCGTACTCGAATACGGTCCCCGATTCGTATTCGGAGCCGTTCGCTCGTTTGAACCGTCCTTTCAGGGGGGTGCCCAGGCGCGACCAGAGAATGCAGACAAAGACCTGGCATTCCGACGACGGCGGGATTTTCGTTTGAAAGGGTTCGGTGGCCGGCAGCGGTTCGTGTTCCCAGTAGACCGGCTCGATATGGAGCCGCTCGGCAAACTCGTCGGCCAGGCGCAGCACGAGGTTGTTGGCCATCCCCCTCTCGACGCCCACGTCTCCGGGGGAGGAAATAAAGATGCGGAAGTGCGATATTTCCATGGGTGCCTGCCCCTGCACGAACGCGAATCTTGTGCTTCCCTTATTCTACTTCTCCCGTGTGGAATAGGCGAGTAGGCCGCGTGTAACCCAGTTCGACGGTCTGTCCCCGCTCTTGCTAGATCTTCTGGCAGGCAGACGCTTTCCTTCTCTGCTGCAGACGTGCCATCACCTCCCTTTACTTCTTCCGGCAGGCGGTATCAGCCAAGCTGCAACCCTTGGCAGGGTCTCGACAGATTCGCGCAGGGACGATAAACTTAGGGAAGTGACTCTACTGACGACAGAGGCGACTGCTGATTCCGCGGCTCATGCGCGAGGAATTTGACGATGTCGCTGACCATTACCGTCCTCAGCGGAGGCGGCCGAACTGCAAGAGCTTCAACGCCAGGTTCTGCTCCGCCCTGGAAACAGTGGATGCCCAGCTGCTGGGCGACGTTGCAGCGATAGAAAAAGCGGTAGCGGGAACTCTCGCTGGCTCAAGCGATTGAATTATATAGGTTGCGTGCAGTCGAGGGGACGAACCAATGCCGCCGCTCACTGATCCCGGCATCCTGGCTCAGTTCCACGCGGTCCTGGCAAACTGGAACTACACCGATTACGTCACAGCTAAACCGTTGGCCCTTGATTGGATCACCAATAACCTGGGTGGCCTGAGCCTGCTCGATGTGGCGAAGGCAATGAACGACTTTTGCCGGACTGGTGGTGTTATCGATCGGGTTCCCGAACGCCGGGCAGAGTATGCAAGCTGGCCCTATCACTATGATTTTCGTCTGCAACTCGCGGGGAAGGAAATCTACATTGAAACGATTCTGCAGGATGACGATCCGAAAGACCCCACCATTCGTATTGTGAGTATTCACGATGCCTGAACAACTCCCCCAGTTCGCGACTGTCCATACTCAGGGGCGTCCCTTTCCTTGGTTCTGCCCCAACTGCCGGCGCCAGGAAGTGCGCCGCGTGCTGATTCCCTATCAGTGTCAGCGCTTCGACAACGGCCAGCCCATCACTGTGGTCTTGTCCGCTCTGGATGTACCCCAGTGCGGCAATTGCGGCGAACTGGTTTTTACTTATGACACCGAGGAGCAAATCAACCGCGCGTACCGGGCACAGACTGATGCGCTGCGCAACGGTGCGTGTCGGCCGAAGGATGGGGAAGAAAAACCTGAGGAAAGGAAGGCGCTATCGTAGGTTTTTGCTGTAATCCCCGATGGCCCCTTTCTCTTCGGCGACGAACTGCTTCGTGGCGGGAGCGGCGCGCGTCAGCACTTCGCGGGCGATCGGAAGTTTGGCCACGATCCTCTCTCCCCGATGCCTTGCCTGACGCCGTCTGGCTTCATCGTCGTGGCTCAGGCAAGCTCAGACAGTGGGATGCGGTGGATCGGCGCGGGGTTCGCCGGTCAGGGCATATCGACCACCCACGAACCGGGGTTGCCGACGCGCCAGGTCGTCTCGCCCGCGCCGCGCCAGTAGACGCGATTGGTGAAGACACGAACCCACGTCGGGGCGGGAACCTCGGTGTAGATCTCGATATAGTCGGGAGTGCGCGCCTGCTCGGTATACTGCCGTGTCTGCTGGCCATTGATGACCTGCGCCCAGCGCCGGAAGCCGATCTTCTGCAGCGAGCGCGTCTCATTCGTGAACTGGAAGATCACGCGCGGGTCACGCTGCTCCGCCTCGGATCGCGGGACAAACACCAGCAGGGCCAACAGACAGACCGGAACGGCGAGGAAAAGTCGTTTGGTGTTCATGAGAACATCTCCTGGAAGCATATTCGATGGCGCGGCTCTGATGCGATATTATAGGTCCTCTGCGCTGACGAACGCGAGCGCATAGTCGGAGTTGCGCGCACTTGATGCATTTTT
>JBBSDR010001114.1:0-3379 GCA_038240465.1 Gemmatales bacterium | reverse complement strand
GCGTCTCGTGCTTCAGCCTCGCGGTGGTGACACCGAGGATGTCAGCATCAGCCTTGTCGCGCTGCTGATCGGCGGTGGAGAGCCGCGGGGCATCCCCGCCGGGGAGAGCGGCATCGGAATCAGTCTCCAGGGCGACGAAGTCCTTGTCGAACCAGGCGGTGTTGATCGGCTTCACGGCGACGATGTGGTGCGGGTTGAAGTAGGCGCCGCGGAGGATGACGGCCTCTTTCTTCAGCAGGGCGTCCATGAGCTGTTCGGCCTCGTGCTGGGAGACGCGGCGGGTCGATTTGTCGAAGAATTGGACGATGTAACGCATGGGGAACGGGTTAGGAGATAAAGCGGACCTTGGGCTTGTCGGATTTCAGATCGTTCGAGATCCGGTGCGCGTTGCGGAAGACGTGCTCGACCTTCGTGATCTTCGCGGACCAGAACGGGTGCTTGGCGGCCTCCTGGATCAGCAGGACGCAAGCTGCGGTATTCATGTCGGCCTTCTTGAGCAGGTTCCAAGCATATTGGCGGTTCTTGCCCTGGCTGTCGTCGAGAGCGCCGAAGCACTCGACCATCGCGTTGATGATCGCCTGGACTCCGGGTTGGGGTCCCTTCGGCGTAGCCGAAGTAATTTCTCTGTTTTCTTTCTTCTCTTGGTTTCTCTGTTTTCCTTTCATTTGTTCGGCAGACCGTTCGGACCGCCGTTCGGCTGGGCGTTCGGCAACCCGTTCGGCGGCGTCCTGGTATTTGGCATAGTTCTGCACAAAGAACCGTTCGGCATTTCGTTCGGTGCAGCGTTCGGCACGCCGTTCGACTTGCCGTTCGGCAATCCAGTGCTTGATCCAGCAGTGCGCGGTGTCCTTGGACACGTGCCAGCGGGTAGCCAAAAACCCGTAGCTGGCGATCACCTCCCCGCGTCGCAGCTGCACTCCGTCGTCGGCCTGGTGGTCCTCCCACGCGGCCATCGTCAGGAAGTCGATCCACGCGAGCGTGCGCAGCGGGTGCTTCCAGTCGTCCTGGGTGAGCCCCTGTCGGTGGAGGAGGATGTAGCCGTTCCTCATCGCGTCACAACAGAAAAAGCCCCGCGCACAAAACCGGACAGCATTATGCGTGGGGCCATTTCTGGTGTGACGCTGTCCGGCATCCGACGGGATCGTACGCCCTCCCTTACCGAAATCACCTCGACACAAGTCCGGATCATGTTTCCGCTCGCGGGCCCGGCCGTTCATTTTCCCGATCTTCGTGCCGGCAATGCTACCTAAAGTCTGTAGCCTGATAGTGTTCACCGACGCGATAATCGAGTCGGTAAGGTGAGGGAGGGCGAACCGTGCTCGAACAGGAAGCCTTCGGCAGCGTCGTCCGCTCCTTCCGCCAGGCCCTGGAGATGTCCCAGGAGGCCCTGGCCGAGGTGGCGGGGCTGCACCGCACCTACATCGGCAGCGTGGAGCGCGGCGAGCGCAACGTGAGCCTGGAGAACATCTACCGGATCGCCCGCGCGCTCGGGACGACGGCGGGCGAACTGATCGGCCAGACCGACAAACTGATCGACGAAGGAGAAGCGACGTGAGCATCCAGCTGTGCAACAAGGCGATGACCTCCCGGTCGAAGTTCACCCCGGAGGGCGGCCACCACTGCCACCTGCCGGCGGGGCATACCGGCCGGTGCAACGAGGTCCCGTATCTGACGCATCTGTCGAAGGCGGCGCCGCGCATCGCCAAGAAGATCGTGCGTGACGCCATCATGACCACCGGCGCGTCCTGGAAGAGCGAGGACGCCGGGCCCAACCGGATCCGTCGCTGGGCCATGCTTCAGACCGACGAGCAGCTGCTGAAGCTCGGCATCAACATGGCCAAGCTCAAGCCCATCATCGTCAGCAAGCTGCGTGAGAAGGCAGCGACGTACGACGCCTGCATGGATGTGGCCAAGAAGCTGAGCTGGCTGGCCTATGGCGTGGCGGGCTGCCCGGCACCGCCGGCGCCGATCAAGCAATACCTGGAGTCGCTTTTCGGTCCGATCGTGCCGGGAACGACCACCTGCCTCGTGTGCCTGAACCCGCTGGACTACGCCGACTTCGCCAAGGCGCAACGCGGCAAGGCGTTCATCGAGACGTCGCACAGCAACCCTCGCCTGCACACCGCAGCCAACATCGGCTTCGCGCACCGCGACTGCAACATCGCCCAGGGCAACAAGAACCTGGAGGACTTCTACGAGTGGATCGCCGGCATCCTCCGCCGGACGGGCCGCACCGTTTCCTGACCAGTGAGGTGACACCATGCGACCACCTGTCCCCCCGCCCGTCTTGTGCAACACGCCGTTCGGCGGGCAGAACGGAATTGGCGGTGTGCGACGGCTCTGCCGTCGGCTCCAGGGCCACACCGGCCGCCACCACGACATGCCCTTCCTCGACGACCTACGGGCCAACCACCCGCGGGTTGCCAGCAAGATCGAGCGCGACTCGTTCCAGACCCGAGGCGCGTCTTGGGGCACGGACCAGGAGGGCCAGCAGGCCCGCCGTAACCGTCAGCCCCGCTGGACGCTGACCGAGGGCCACGTCTTCTACCCAGCCCACCACCAGACGTACCCGAACTGCCTGCAAGTCGCGGCCGAGCTGACCATGCAGGCGTACGAGATGCACGGCGTGCCGGCGTGCCCGGCGGCCATCGCACAGCTCCTGCCCCGCATCCCGGTCCCCAACTCCAACGTTTGCCTGATCTGCCGGCTGCCCCTGGAGTTCGCCGAGTTCGCCCTGGCCGAGCAGAGCAAGGCCGCGATCGACACCGACCACCTGAACCCCGGCCTGGAGCGCCGGCACGCCAGCGGCAACGTGGTGTTCGTGCACCACCTGTGCAACACCACGAAGGGCGACCGCTCCCTGCAGGAGTTCGTCGCCTGGATGAAGGGGGCGATGGAGCGCCACGGGTACACCGTGACCGGGCCTTGATCAGAGCTCGGGCTCGGGACCGGTCATGCGGCGGAGCTGGGCCAGCGACTCGTCGCGCTTCCTGAGCAGGTCGCGGAAGGACCCCACCCGCTCCGCCCACGGCCCCTTGCCGTGCAGTACGGGGATCCGCAGTTCGAGCAGGCGGTTGCCCAGCGTGCCCAGCGTCGACTGCACGAACACCAGGTCACGGATGCGCAGCTTCACCGACGGCAGCGTCAGGGCGAACAGCAGCTCGTAGGGGTCGATGACCGACGTGTCGGTGACGCTGAGGATGCGGAAGTGGCTCTGCACCACGCACCGGAAGTTCGAGCCAGTGAGCATGGCGGTGGCACCGATCCGGTAGCGGCCGTCGACCACCATCAGCAGGTCCCCGGCCTTCAGCTTCTGCTGCGGGGCGTACTCCTCGTAGATCGCCTCGCCGACGGCCTTCGTGGGGTCCACCGAGATTTC
>JBBSDR010001113.1:0-3385 GCA_038240465.1 Gemmatales bacterium | reverse complement strand
TGCCAATGACGGTCGTTTTCGAGATCCTGTCGCCGGGAAACGATCTCTGGGAGATGGACGACAAGCTCGAGTTCTACGACGAGCATGGCGTCGAGGAGTATTACCTCTACGATCCGGATAATAATCGTCTCAAGATTTTTCTTCGCAAGGGACAGGTGTTTCGGCGCATTCATCGCGTTGAGGGCTTCGTCAGTCCTCGCCTGGGTATTCGCTTCGATCTCTCCAGTCCCGAGATGGTCGTCTTCAAGCCGGATGGAGAGCGGTTCCTCACTTTTGAAGAACTCCAGGTCCTCCGAGTACAGGCCGAAATGCGTGCCGGTCAGGCCGAAACACGCGCCGACCAGGCCGAGAAGCGGGCGAAACGTCTTGCGGAGTTAGGTCGCAAGGCACGCCGCGGACAGGCGACCCCGGAAGAACTGCAGGAACTGGAGCAACTGGAAGAGCAATCCTCCCTCTGAAAAATCATCCTCCAACGAGTTAACTCCATGAGTACCCGCTTGCCGCGTTTCACGTCCGTGGGTTTGAGTTTCCTCGCCAAAATCCCCGCCGACGTCGCCTTCACCTTCCAGACCATCGACAAGGACGGGATGGTACTGAACATGACTCAGACCTGGCATCAGGTCCGGCCCGGCGAGATTCGCAACAATTGCGGCGGCTGTCACGCCCACTCGCAACTGCCGACGCCCTTTGAGGGCTTTGTAATGAAACGCGGTTTTGTAACGAAACGCCTTGAAATGAAACTAAACTGGTGACGAAAGACTTAATCATCGGTATCCTTATGAACAAGGTCACACTAAAAGTAGCCCCCACGAACCACGAGAATCTCGATGCCAGTCGCGTATTGCACTCGCTGTTATCAGTTCGCTGACCTCGCCGCTTCTCCGGGAGAGCAAGCCACCTGCCCAGCCCATTCTGCAAGTGCCAATTCACCGTACCAGAAATTGTCGATTTGTACGGCAAGAAAATGTCGGCTACCGCACAACGGCCGCCGAAAGCGCCAGCGTCAATGTCCATCCTCCTCAATAACTCATACCAGAGTCTCACTCCGCCACCCTTCATATGCGCGTGGTGCCATAGTAGCCGTTTGCCGCGCTATTTTGAGGCGACGCCGCAAGCAGCCCAAATGCTCGCCATCATTCTATGCTGCTTCATCATCACGATCCCGCTAGCCCTTATCCTTCTGGCCACGAAAGAAAAGTTTGCCATCTGCAACGATTGCGGGAACCGAACGAACCTGCCGAAAGCCTGACTCAAGACTTTCTGCTCGCCAGGACGAACCCGAACGCGACAGCGCCCATACTGACCAGCAGTCCGTTTCGCCGTTCGTCCATCAGGCCGATGTTATGAACGCGCTCTTGGGGATGGTCCCGCTTCGCCACGATAACCGGATCGAGTGGCAGCGTCGTATCCATCAGCTTCCAGTAGTACAGCACGCCGAATAGGCCCGCGATGAATAGTAAGACTCCGACAAGCCAGCCAAGAGCGAAAAGCTCAGGCTGGGGTGGCTCTTTCAGTGTTTGCCCCATTGCGACGACGACCGGTTTGCCGCACTTCGCGCAGACCGTCGAGCCGGGGCTTGCGGCAGACATCGGTGCGGCGCAGGACGGACAAGTGAAGGTAGTCATGATGACACCGCCTTGTCCTTGCTGGGCAGGGCGAACTCGATCTCGACGCGATCCGCGTTCGCCTTGAAGTTCGTGAGGGCTTCCTGAAGGAGCGTGAATGGCGACTCGGTCGCGCCCGACAACGGATGCCGGCAGACTGGACAGTGATCGCCCTTGAATGTTGCCTTGAGTTGATCCGTCGCCACTTCGACAACGGACTTGCAATGGAGACAGCGAACGCGGATCATGCCCAACTCGGAGAGCAAGAAGCGGAAAAGATTCTCAGACATCGGCTGGCCCTCTTGAATGGGGAGGCGGACGATTATTTGTGCATGGTCAACTCTGCGAGGCTATGGTAGCAAGGTCATCTTTTGTTAGCGAACCCAGAATATCATTATCGGAAAAATTTCCGTTCTGCCGTTCGTTAAGCCAAGTGACACATCCAGGAATCAGTTGAGTAGTTGGCTGTTTCAAGGTCGCTAGATACTCAAATGCGGGCCAATAACGCTGAGCTATTAGGAACCGGGCAATAATTACTTGAACATTCCAAGCGTATTCTAGAGCCAAAAACGCAGGCCAAGCTATCCAAGTGTGTTGAAATAATTATTGCCCGGTTCCTTACTTGCTTCACAATGCGTCTTGCCTTCTCAATCCACACGGTTCCCCGTGTCGGATCGTTCTGTACATTCTTACCTTCCCTTGCCAATCCGATCAGTACGTCAAGAACTGCCCCGGCCGTGGCAGGTCTTGCTTCAAGTTTGGTACGGCACTCGGCTGCTTCGTGATGAGAGTGATCCCGTTCAGCTGTAAGGGCTGCAAGTTGCGTCATGATTTCTTTGTGCTTGGCATCAGCGTCGGTGCGGGCCTCCCGCAATTCTTCTTGAAAGGCAACGCGATCTGCGTCACGCTTCTTGTCGGATGTCAATCGTTCGACTTTTTGTGCCGCATCGCTTGCCTCCTGCGCCTGTTTTTCCATCGCGTGCGGCGTGGCAAACAGTTTGTAGATGAAGACCAGCCCGACCCGACGGGTGCAGTCGCCCTGATCCATGCAGTTACGCAGCACATTCGGCATCTTTTGAAGGCTCGAAGTGCTGAACTCCCGGCCATGGGAATGCTCGACTTTCCAGCATCCGAGCCACGGCCTTGTCCCAAACCTGGCTCAGCAATACCACGCGCAACGTCACCACGACTTGGCCGCTCATCACCTCCCAGCGCATTCCCGACTGCTTCAGCCGTTGCGTGAAGACGATCTTGCACCCCGCCTCCGTCACGCCGCTCCCCAGCGGCACTCCCAGCCGCGTGTATTGCCAGTATCTCATCCGCTTGCTGTTGCGGCGCAGGTAACGGTACGCTTTCAGGTACTCTCGGTAACGGCTTCCCTTGAGCCTGCCCTCCGCCGCGTAGTATGTCGCGGCTTGCAGCACACGCTTGATGCCATCCTTTTGCTTCAGCCGCTTGAGCATCCGCCGCGTCCAACGCCGCCCTTCCTTCGTGTCCCCGAACAACGCTTCCGCCATCTGCCCCACGTAGCTGGACGCATGGTAGAAGTCCACCACCCGTTGCCAGTGCAGACGCTCCTTCGTTCGCGGACAGCAATTCCCGGTCAGTCGAGCGGAAAAGCCCACTATCCATTCTTGATGACTGTACTTTCCCCCATTCCCTATGCTTTTTGCATAAGAGACATTTCCCATCTCTGAATTTTTCGTGGCTCGGAACGGCGTCCTGGCCGCGATCAGATGACCAAGCGCAGTAATCGCTCCGCCCACTGCCGGAAACCCTCC
>JBBSDR010001112.1:0-3385 GCA_038240465.1 Gemmatales bacterium | reverse complement strand
GAGGCGTTCGCCGGCTTTCCCCCGGCGCAAAAAGCCGAACTCGTCGAGGTCACCGTCAAGATCGGCAGCATCATCTACCTGGCCCTGGTCGGGGTCGGCGTCCTCTACATTGTTTTCGGCATCATCATCCACTCGGCCCCTGTCCCCGTGACGATCCTTTCCCTGGTGATCTACGTCGGTCTGAACGCCGTTTTCATGGTCCTCGACCCGATGACCATCCTTCGAGGAGCGATTTTCAAGGTCTTCATCGTTATCGCTCTCGCCAAGGCGATCGGCACCGCCCTCGCCTATCAGCGCGAGTGTGCGGCCGAGTTCGAGGAACAATACGAATACGAAGATGAGTAACCCTTCCGATTCTCGCCCCTGGTGGGATGGCGATTTCGTCTGGCGTCCGCCCGGAGACGGTCCGCCTCCCGAGCCGGTCCCGTCCCGCCCCGTCCCCGGGCGCGATGCCGATGAACCCGCCGCCGTGCGGCCTCTGCAGGACATCGCCTGCTGGCGCTGCGGCAAGGGTGTCGCGGCAAACGCCCTGGCCTGTCCTCACTGTGCCGCCTCCCTCGGCCCGGCGCGCCCGCGACTCCGGCCGCGCCGCCCACCTGACGGCGACGATGGCGTGATGCCGATGATCTGGTTCTTCGTCGGCTTTCTCGGCGTCTCTCTGCTGAACGGCATCATTCTGATCGGCATGGCGCGCAAGGGCGACGTCTCCAACGAGATACAGTTGGGGCTGACGCTGCTCGTCGAGGGGATCGATACCCTGCTGGTCATGGCCGCCATCTGGATCCTGCCTCGTCCGCCGTCGCCGCCGCGCGTGGAACCCGTGGTGCAGGGGCTGACGTGGGGTTTCGCGGGGCCGCTGCTGCTATGCCTGCTCGGGATCAATGTCCTCTACCACACCTATCTGCAGAACTTCCTCGGGGCGGCCGTCGATGAAACGACGTTCGGCCTGAACAAGCTGTCGCCGTTGGTGATCCTGATTATTTGCGTGCAGCCGGCCATTGTCGAGGAGTTGTTCTTCCGCCATCTCGCGCTGGGACTGCTGCGCTGGCAGATGGGCAAACATGGAGCCGTGCTGGTGTCGTCGGTCATGTTCGCCCTCGCTCACATCGGCGCTCCGCTGAGCATGCCGGTGCTGGGGCTACTGGGCATGGCCTTCGGTTACGTCCGGCTCTACAGCCGCAGCCTGGTCCTGCCGATGCTGATGCACTTCCTGCACAATTTCGCCATCATCATGCTGATGGTTCCCTGAAGCGTAAGAAACGCGTTGCCGCTTGCGGCTTGGCGCACTGCCGGCTGAGCCGCACGCGGCAAGAAGGTGATTCCGGCTGCGCTTACGCCGCGACGTTGTGCAGATGAAAGGCAGCGTTCAGGGTGTTGACCGAGATCGCATCGCCGTCGCACACGACAACCGAGATACCGCAGTTGTCCAGCACGACCTGACGCGCCTGATCGGGAGATAGGCCCATGAGACTGGCGAGGTAGGTCCGATTGACCACATGATGGCCGACGACGAGGATCCCCTCGCCGCGATGCTTGCGCAGCAACTCCTCAATGGCCGGCTGCACGCGATGATAGACGTCCGCGAATGTCTCGCCGCCAGGGTAGCCGTTGAGAGCGGGGTTGGCTGTGAAGTTCTGATAAGCCTCGGCGTCGAGATAGCGAATCGACTGCCAGTCCATGCCTTCCCAGCGGCCGACGTCGCACTCGGTCAGGGGTTCCAGGGGTTCCGGCGACAGGCCGTGCGGCGCGGCGACAATGGCGGCTGTCTGCACGGCGCGAAGCATCGGGCTGCAGTAGCAGGTCGTGATGGAGCGCGTGGCGAGAAAGTCGCGCGTGGCCTCGGCCTGGCGAATGCCCAGGCGCGCCAGGGGCGGGTTGTGCCGGCGTCCCTGCAGCCGTGCCGGACGAGCCAGGTTTGCCTCGGTGGCCGCGTGACGAATCAGGTACAGATAGGTTTTCGGCTCATCTTCCTTGCCCATGTTCCGCAACTCCCGAGATCGCCCCTGCAAGAAGAGAGAACCTCCTCCAACGCAGCGAGCGCACGGATCATGCGTTGGCGCGAAGGAAAAATCAAGATCAGGAGTCAGGAGTCAGGGGTCAGGAGTCAGGCAAGACAGCAGAACCCGTCGCTTGCGCTCCGGGCTGGTTTTCTGACCCCTGACTCCTGACCCCTGGAATGGACTAATCCTCGCCACGGTTCCGTCCGATATAACTGATATTTCCTTCCCCAGCGAGAGTGAGAACCCCATGTCACAGCCTCTCTCGAAGCCTTCCCGGCTGACCGAGTTGCTGATCCGGCTGGGACTGGCCTCCGGAGTCGGCACTCTGGCTGCCCAGTATCTCATTGCCCGCTGGCTGACCAAGCCGACACGCGATCCCATTCAGGAAACGCCGGCAACCCTGGGACTGGACTGGGAACCCTTCTCCTGCCAGACCAACGATGGCTATCGGCTGCGCGGCTGGGTCGTCGCGCCGCCCCGGCCACGCGCCACCGTCCTGCTCTTTCATGGCATTCGCAATACCCGGACGCAAATGCTGTCGCGGCTGGCGTTCCTCGTGCCGGCCGGCTATCGCTGTGTCGCCATCGATCACCGCGCCCACGGCGAGAGCGAGGGCCGGCGGAGCAGTTTCGGCTATCACGAACGCCACGACGTTCGCGCCGTCCTCGAACAGGCCCGGCAGCGCTGGGGCGATCAGCCGCTGGCGACGCTGGGACTGTCGATGGGAGCGGCCGCCCTGTGCTACGCCGTCGGGGACGTTCGCGACAATGCCGGGGCGGTTATCCTCGAAAGCCTGTATCACGATGTCGTGACGGCGTTCCGCAATCGGCTGACGGCCGGCCATTATCCGTCCTACTTTCAGCGGCTGACCGGGGGTGTGATTCGCCAGTGCGAGCGCCGCGTCGGCGTCCTGGCCCGGCAACTGGCGCCGGCCAACTTCATCGCCGGCCTGGCGCCGGTGCCGCTGTTGATCCTGACCGGATCCGAGGACCAGCACTCGACGCCGGACGAGGCGGAACGCCTGTTTGCCCGGCGGAACGGCCCGGGCGAACTGCTGTTGGTCCCCGGCGCGGGACACAATGACGTCTGTGAGACGGGCGGAGAACTCTATCAGCGACAGGTGCTGGACTTCCTCGAACGCTGCCTGTTTGGCGCTTGAACATCCAGTTCGCCCTCGTCACATCTCGTCAAAACTTCATCGCATTCCTGATTTTCCGGACTGGTGACTCCTTGCGTCCTGGCGCGGGTGGCTGGTAGGATAATGAAACAGGTCGAACCCGATCGCGCCGAGGTGCGTCCTAACGGGTGAATACGCACACAGGACCGATCGCCCGCCCTGCGTGCCGTTATCACCACAGGGGGAGCCAACCTCATGAGTTTGTCTC
>JBBSDR010001111.1:0-3391 GCA_038240465.1 Gemmatales bacterium | reverse complement strand
TTGATCGTTCTCTGCTTGGAGTGCGCAGCAGCGTTGTTCCCAATCCGCACAACGACTACAGGTGCTATGCCTCATGTTTACCATGGCCATCTTTGTAGTCCGGCTACGTTTTTTGGCCAGATCGCCGGTGAACGGTTACACGTGGCGAAAGGCAAAGACCCGCGGCGGTAATGGTCGTCGAGGCCTTCGATGTAGTCCTTACGGTTCTTCAAGCTCTCGATGATCGGCGCAGGATCGAAGGTATCGCCGCTCCCCACATGGACCATCTGGATGGCGGAGCCGCCCGGGAAACGAAACTGATATTGGCTGATACAGTCCCGGTAACGGTAAACAAACTTGTGGCATACCTCCCGGATCGTCACCCTCCTCTGCTGGACGCCCGAGTCTGACACAATCACCACAGCATCCGCCTTCTGACCGGCGAACGCCCGGCTTAACGGGTGGTCAGGACCGACTTCGCCCCGTGCGAGATCCGGATCTGCAGAGTCTTCGAGAATGAGCCAGCGGTCGGCCGTCTCATGTTCTTCCTGGTAGCACACCGCCATTCCCGGCGCGACGGTCCCGCCGCGTAACAGGGCGGGTAATCTGCCCGAGAGCTGATGGAAGTAGGCCATGAACTGGCCGTGGGCGAATTCTTGATCGAAGTGAGTGCGAAGCGCGTCATAGGCGTACCGCAGTGCTGCCGCATGCTCTCCAGCCTCGCAAAGAACACTCAGGACCATCCCGGCCCCCTGCGGGGTAAGATCACCAACCAACGGGAGCTTGGTCAGATCGGAGACAAGCAGTTCCGGTCGGCCAAGGCGGACTGCCAGGGCTGATTGCCAGAGGACGGCGAGCCGGTCGCTCGGATGGTGTGCGAGGCGCTCTTGCGCGACCTGGAGAGCCCCTTGCGGATCGTATCTCTGCAGCAAGTTGATTTCCGTCTCAACGATCCTGGGATCGGTTTCCCCTGCTTTGCGGAGTTCGCGGCAAACGCTGATAGAGACGTCATCGCGCTCCAGCCTGCGCGCGCAGTCGAGCAGTTTCCTGCACTCGAAGTCGTAGCTGCCCGGCTGGTAACACCGTTCCAGAATCGGGAGCGCGAGTTCATCCTCGCCGACCGCAACAAGCGCTTGGGCCAGAAGGAACAGGTTCTGTCTCGAGACTGTCTCGGAAGGGACTTTCAGTGCGTGCAGGAGTTCCGCCTTGGCGTCATCGGTCTTTTTCTCCGACAGTGAAAGCCACGCGCGCAGCGAGTGGTAGACGAGCGGCGAGGTGCGGCAGAGTACCGTCGCGTCGATCACGCTGCAGGCCTCGGGCTGGGTGCCATTGGCCACGGCCAACTGGACGATCAAGATGTGCGCCTCAACCCACCGCTCACTGGGTGCGGATGCGATGATCCTCCGTAACAGGGTGTCGGCCTGCTGACGGTCGTCACCAGCGTTTCGTTCGTACCGTGCCACAGCCTCGTAGTAAATCCGCATCTCGGTGGGTTCGCCCTGGTCGCTCTCGAGCTCTCGAAGAGCCTCGGAGTATCGCCTCTTCTCCAGCAACCAACCAGCGTACTCCGTCCGGATCCCCTGGTCGGGACGGGCCAGTTCAACCGCAGCCAGGTAATCCGCTTCCGCTCGCGGGTCGTCGAGCAGATGCCGGACTTTGCCGCGGCCGACTCGAATCGTTGCTTCAAGCCCAGGCAACTTCTGGGAGCGGGCGAGCTGGGCCGCTCGATCGTAGTGGAGCGCAGCTTCATGCAGGAGCACCCTTCCCTCCACCGTTCCTGCCCTGAACCCCGCGGCGTGCCTTGCCTCCCCGAGGATAAACCAGGCTTGGGGGGAGTCTGCGTCGAGCTCCGTTGCCCTGCGGGCAAATTGGTTCGCCTCGTCAAAGCTGCCTTCAATGAGTGCTCGGTAGGCCAGTGCCAGGTTGAGTTCTTCATCGTCCTTGGCGACTGGTTCGGCAATGGCGATGAGGGAGGCAAGGGAGGTCGTCGGCGGAGCGGTACGGACCCAGGTCGTCAGCAACCGAACCGAATGCAAGAATTCGCCGCGAAGCTCTGTCGCAACCGTGTGGGCCCTTTCCCTATCGCCAAGCAGTTCATACCCGAGGGCTTCGTTGATCCTTGCTCGTTCTGTCGCTGGCATGTGCTGCTTGGCCTCGAGCAGCATCCGCCCGGCTCGTTCCCACTCCCAGCGGCTGGAGAAAATGCGGGACCGGAGTGCTTTCAGTTGATACCACTGGTGCGGCTGGAGCTTGTCGGCCGCGCTCACTTCCAGCTCGTTGAGCTTGGCCTCGGCTACCTCCAGTTGGTGCCGATCAATCGTTGCCTTGATGACCTCTAGTTCCGTGTCCAGCGCCGAAGAAGAGGGACCAGAGCGCTCGAGATGCTCCGACATGACCGCCAGCAGCATCCGACACACGTCGGGAGCGGAACGGCCAAGGTCGGCAAGAACCTCAATCGGTGAGGCCAATAGCTCCTTGAGTCCGAGGCCGATGCTTGATTCTGCTTCCCCTCCGAAGGGGTTGGCGATGATCTGGGCTGTGGCGGAGTTCGGGGCAGGCGGGGAGGAAGGGGGAAGGTCGTCATCATCGGCCGCAGCAGGCGGTCGAGGGCGGGACGAGCGGCTGGTTCGTCGGGGCTGATGGGGCCACGCTTGCGAGATCCAGTGGACTGTAAAACTGGCGGCCGCGGACGCCGCGTATTTCTTCCAGCGGTCCCGCTCCGCCTTGTTGCCCTCCTGGGACACAGAGTCATTCTGTCCGTCCGCCCCCACTTTCGGCAGGTCCGAGATCCCACGAACCATCAAGAAGGCGACATTCTGATTTGCGGCCGTCGCCGCTTCGGTTGCTGAAGCCGCTGCCGCGCCCTCCATCTCGACCGCCAGGAGCCTTGGCCAGACATGGCGAACTGCCGCAAAAAAGGCATTGTCGGCGTTGTCTACAATTTTATTGCCCGAGGCGATGGCCCCGGAGAGCAGTTTTGGCACTCCCTCCACTCCTGCCGGGCGGAGTTCCTGATCCCAGGACGTCCACTGTTTGTCTCGAGAATTCAGTGCGATCGCGCTCGTCAGCAACGGACCATCAACCTGGTAGGTGAAGTCCAGCCTCGGCTGAAAGTCCGCTGCGACCTTCCCATATTCGTAGTCATAGATCACTCTGGAGATGGCCACGTCGCCCTTCGCCAGGTCATCAAGCGGGAAGCCGCCCGCGATACCGACAAGTACGACACATCGTGGCTTGTAACGGGTCAGTATCGCATGCACCACGTTAACCATCCTGGTCTGACCCGGGAGGATGGCGACGGCGACGACAAGTTGATACTTCCGCCCATGACCGTCCGTGAGTTCACCCGTCATCCAGCCGTACTGGTTGGGGCAACTGCTCGATCCGAGGTCACAGACGCATTGACAGCCCT
>JBBSDR010001110.1:0-3394 GCA_038240465.1 Gemmatales bacterium | reverse complement strand
GTCTTGCTCGAAATGTTCACATAGCAGTGAACGTGCGGCAGGACGCGGAAGTTCCAGACGAAGCCCGGGCCCTCGATGCGCCAGAAGTCCCACTGACCTTCCTTGGTCTTCTCTTCCTTGAAGAAGCCGAGGTGCAGCTTATCGACGCCGCCGTTGCTCTTGATGATCTGCATGACCTCGTCGGCGTCTTCCTTGCGGAAGGGCGACAGCAGCGTCCGCATCACCTTGTCGAGCAGTTCCTGCTGGTCCTTCGACATCTCGCCGTGGCTCAGGCCGGGCTTGCGATCCTGGGCCTTCTTGAAGCGGACCGAACCGGGGCCTTCGCCGGGGTTGTGCTCGATGATCGCGACCTTCTTCTGCTTCTCCGACAGAGCGGTGAGGACGCTCATGGCCGCCTTGGTCTGGTAGTAGAACAGGTTGCGTTCGCTCCAGCCATTGGGCGTGTGGCCATAGTAGATCGGGCCGCCCCAGGCCGGGCCTTCTTCGGAGTCGCCGTCGCAGCGGATCGTCAGGTGATGGCCGGTGAGCATGAAGGCGAACTTGCCCTTGCTCGGGTCGCCGAAAATGTGCGCGCCGACGTTCTCGAAACTGCCGCTGGCGTCCCACTGGCTCTTGCCGTCGTTGCGGCTGATCTGCCGCCAGCCCTCTTCACCGGCGCACATTGCCTTGATGATGCGCTCGAGCAGTTCGGACTGGGCCTTGGTGTAGACCTTGCCGATGGGGGTGCCGATCGAGCGATTGGGATTCAGAGACGTCCGCTTGGGGTCGTTCCACGCATAGACGACCTGCTTCTTCTGCTCCTCATTCAGACCGGAGAAGAGTTCCTTGACGAGCGTCTCGGCGGGCGAGTCCTTCTTCTCGGTTTTCTCGGGCTTTTTCGTCTCGGCCCGAAGGGTCGGGAGGTTGCTCAGAACGACCGCGCCGGCGGCGCTACCGCCGAGCAGGCGGATGAAATCACGGCGATCGACCGGCTCGAACTCGTCGCATTCGGGGCAGAGAGGATTGCGGTTCTCTGACATGGCGGGACTCCTTGGATGAGAAGCAGCAGGCAGGCGAGACCGGCGCAAACACGTCCGGCAGCATTCGCCCATCATCTCCAACCCCGGAGCCGTCGTCAAGTAGCGAGTCTGACTACTGGCGTGAATCGCCCGCGCAAGGTATTCTGAGAATCCTCAATCGAGAGGAGAACCATCATGTCGAGTCCGTCTCATGTGCATCGAATCGTGCTGACCGGCGGCCCGTGCGGCGGCAAGACGACCGCATTGAATCGGCTGCGCGACCGCTTTCAGTCGCTGGGCTGGCGTGTCTTCCTGGTGCCGGAGACGGCGACGCTGATGGCCGGCGGCGGGGTCCAGTTGGCCCCCAAAGCGCTGGCAAGCGTCCTTCACCTCCAGAGCAATATCCTCCGGGTCCAGTTGATGCTCGAGGACAGTTTCTTCGACATCGCCGGCGCGGCGGAGGGACCAGCCGTCGTCTTCTGCGACCGCGGCGCGATGGACAACGCCGCCTACATGCCCGAGGCCGCCTGGGAGGTGCTGCTGGACGAACGCGGCTGGACGCCCATCTCGCTCTGTCATCGCTACGACGCCGTGATTCATCTCGTGACGGCGGCCATCGGCGCCGAGTCGGCCTACACGACCGCCAACAACACGGCCCGCAGCGAATCGCCCGAGAAGGCCCGCGAACGCGATGAATGTACTCGCAAGGCCTGGATCGGCCATTCGCGCCTGTACGTCATCGACAACAGTACCAGTTTCGACGACAAGGTCCGCCGGGTGATCGAGGTGGTGAGCCATCAACTCGGCGTTCCCGCTCCGGCCCGGCGGCTGCGGAAGTACCTCGTCAGGCCATGTCCGGTGCTGCCCCTTCATGCGGTGGAGGTCGAGATCGAGTTGACGTGTCTGTTGACGTCTGACGGTTCGGAGGCCCGGTTGAGCCGGCGCGGCCAGGGCCGATCGTTCTCCTACGCTCATGCGGTGACGTCGCCGGCCGCGCAGGGAAGCATCAGCCGCGAACGACCGCTGACTGGCCGCGAGTATTTCGCGCTGCTGGCCCAGGCCGACCCGGAACGCCGGCCGGTCAAGAAGCGGCGCCGCTGCTTCCTCTATGAGAACCACTATTTCGAGTTCGACGACTATCGCGAACCGATTGCGGACCTGCACTTGCTGCAGACGGAAGTGAATGCGGAGGCCGAGCCGCGAATGCCGCCGTTTGTGCAGGTGGAGCGTGAAGTGACGGACGATCGGCGTTACACGGTGGCCAGCATTGCGGCGGGATCGCTGAACGCGAAAGAATGACGCCATGCGAAAGAGAACGGTTCAGACGGGCGGGCTTGCCTCTCGGTTGCCGGCTTCAGCTTTCACTTCGGGCTTCTTCCTGGCGATGAGGAAAGAAAACCACAGGGAGATTCCACCCAGGACGAGCAGGCAGGCACACCAGCCATAAGCCTCGGCCGGGTTCGCAATCGAGGCGTTGGGCAGCGGCAGGTTGATGGACCGCAGTTGCTCGCCGCGAATCAGGGCTACAGTGGGCCAGGTGAGCA
This sequence comes from Gemmatales bacterium, assembly GCA_038240465.1. GTDB lineage: Bacteria > Planctomycetota > Planctomycetia > Gemmatales > Gemmataceae > JBBRIK01. The sequence continues at coordinate 852 of JBBSDR010001110.1, read as the reverse complement.
GCGCGGCGGACAGTGCCAGCGCCACCGTCGCGATGATGCGTCCGACCACCCGGCCAATGGTGCGCCCCATGACGGGATAGATCAGCGACAGCGTCACGACGGAACCGGAGATGGCCCCCAGGAGAAAGACACCCAGGCAAAGGAAGAGGGTGAGCATATCCATCGCGAGACTCCTTCAGGGGTCGTGGACGCTCGGCCGGGGTAGTGTATGCGGTTCGTGGAAAGCTCTCTTGTGTTCCTGCGATACTCGACAGTCGGTTACTTCCGGTGTCGGCGCGAGGATCTCTTGCAGCACTACCACCAGCGGTCGAATGCCGAAAGCACGATCGCGCGGCGCTATGCGCCGTAGAATTGTTCGTCTGTTACCCCGTCTTGCCTGGTCAAGCCGATTTTCCTCCGGCATCCCTTGACGTAGCAAACGAGGACATCCTTCCGATTTGTCGGGACTGGATAGGTCAAGACGCCCGTTGCGGTTTGCTGGAGGAAGGTAGTGTGAGAACCCTTGCCCAGAGAGGTGTCTTCTCCGATGCCAAAACTGGCAAGGATTCTCCTCAGTTCTCTCAGACTGAGCGTGCGATCGGCCACTTGACCTTCATTACGTCAGCACGAGGTCGGCATCCGAGTCGCTTTCCGAATACTCGCGGGCTTCCACGTCTTCGATGGTGATGGAATCAATCGGGACCAGCTTCATCGTGCCAGTGGCGACATTCGTCCCAGCCGCGAACATACGAAAGTATTTCCCTTCGGCCGGTGTGAAGAGGTTAGCCAGGTTCTTGTGCTTGATGCTGGCTTCCACCTGGCAGATGACGGCTTGAGAGAGGCTGTTCAGGGCCTCGTCAAGACTATCGCCAT
>JBBSDR010001109.1:0-3398 GCA_038240465.1 Gemmatales bacterium | reverse complement strand
AGTGATTGTGCAGTCCATCCAGGTCTTCGAGGGCGAGTGCCTGGTCTTCAAGGGACGGGCCGCCGCCAGCCAGGACACGGGCCGGCTCTTCTTCGTGCCATACGATCAGATCGACTATATCGGCTTCGTTCGCACCGTGGCCGAGGACGAGGTTCGCAAATGGTTCGGCGACGGCAGCACGAATAACGCCAACGGGGCGGAGAAGCCAGCCGACGCCAATGGTAACTCGCGTGCACCAACTCCCAACCGCGCCGCATTGCTCGAACGGGTTCGTTCGCGCACGACCTCGCCGGGATTCGGCTCGATCGTGCCGACAGCCTCGTCCTGATGGCCTTCCGCGCCGTGCGTCGCTATGCTCATCCTCATGGCGACGCACGACTCGAAAACCTCATTGCCTCTGCGCTCCGCTCCGATCACCAGCATTCAGCCCGGCGGCGGCTTCTGCTTCGGTCTTGAACGCGCCTGGGGCCGGCTGCGCCGGGCCATTCTGCGGCCCTTTCGCGGCCCAGGCCGCTTTCCCGATCGTTGCGGCAACTGTCCCCATGACATCGTCGATGCCCGCGATCTGAAGCTGGTCCGCAACGTCTGCTGCATCCATCTGCCGGCGGATCAGGATCCCTTGCGCCGCCGCAGCACGCTGCCGCTGGCACGCGCGGGCCGGACCGAAGTCCTCTTCTTCAGTCTGGTGCTTGTGGTGCCGGCCATCCTGTGCGGCTGGCTTGCTCTCGAGGTGCAGCCGTTATTCTGGGCGTTGACCGGCATCCTCACGGCCCTGTGGCTGTTCGTCCTGTCCTTTTTTCGCGATCCCGAGCGAACGATCCCGGCCGATCGCGACGCGCTGCTCAGTCCGGCGGACGGGACGATCACGCATGTCGAAGAAGTGTCAGAGGCGGACTTTCCCGGCGGCCGGGCCTTTCGCATCAGCATCTTTCTGTCGGTCTTCAACGTTCACGTCAACCGTGTGCCGCGGGCCGGCCAGGTGTTGAGCATCCGCTACTTTCCGGGACGATTCCTCGATGCCCGAGCGGGTGATTGTGCCCGGGTCAACGAGCAGCTGTGGCTCGACATCGGTGAGGGGGGGCCAGGCCGGCTGGTGCGCGTCAAGCAGATCGCCGGCGCGATCGCCCGGCGCATCGTCTGCTGGTTGAAGCCGGGCGAGGAACTGACGGCCGGGGAGCGGTTCGGCATGATCAAGTTCGGCTCGCGGACCGACGTGCTGGTGCCGGCCGACGCCGTCAAGGAAACCCTCGTCAAGGTCGGCGACAGCGTGAGCGGAGGCAGCACGGTCCTGCTTCGGCTCAAGGATTGAGTGTTGGCACCCGACTCTTTCTTGCCGCTTGCGGCTTGACGGTGTCTTCCGCCAAGCCGCAAGCGGCAACCCGTTATTTCGCAACCGTTCCATAGCGGCGCTGCAAACCGTCGATGGTTTCGGCGTAGCGGCTGGCCAACTCGGGATCTCGAATCACCAGACAGTTCTCGGCGTTTTGCGTGGCGCTGTGCGACAGGTTGTAGCTGCCGGTGACGACCGCGTCATCAACCAGCAGCACCTTGTTGTGCATGAAATCGTGCCTGCCGCCAGGCGTGTATGGCGTCGAGCGCTTGCCCGCCAATCCCTGGATCACCTCCTTGAAGACCGGCTCCTTCCAGTTCGACGGCCCGTCGCGCCACTGCGCCAGCACGCCTTCCATTTGCGTCCGATCGTAAATCCCGCCGTACTCCTTCACCTGCCCGCGCGCCCACTCCAGGGCGCGCAGGATAGCGCCCGAGGTCAGCAGCATCGAGCATACCTTCACGCGCCGCCGGGCGCCCTGAATCAGCTTGGCGATGGTGTGATCGATGGCTTCTCCCTCGCCCGGCGCGAAGGCCACCTCGATCTGGCTTTTGTCTACCTGAACGGTCCCCGTATCGTGCTTGCCTGTCGTGGCGATGTCGCCGCGCTGCCACAGTTCCTCGAAGTCGTTGTGGTAGAAAAAGCACAGCTGCTGCGAATCGATGCGGAGGAGGTTGTTCTCCTGGAGAGACCAGGAGTCGTCAGTCCAGTTGGCCGAGCCGGTCCAGAGAGCGGCCGCCGGCGTTTCGGCATCGCGGATGATGTACTTGTGATGCATCAGTTTCGGCATGTGTGGATCGCCGCCGGTGATGGGTTTGGAGTGGACGGCGGGTCCGAGGCGCTTGATGAAGTCGGCCGTTCCGGGAGGCGCGGGATCGCCGCGGGTAGGCGTTGGCGCGGTGTCCGGTTTGCCGGCGTCGTAGGCGATGCGCACCTCAACACCCGCCTCGGCCCGGCCGCGCAGAGCGTTCAGGACGAGGTCGGCGGCAGCGCCCGAAAGGCGAAAATCGTAGACGGCCAGGGCGAGGGTGGACTTCGCCGCAGAGAGGAAATCGGCCAGCAGAGCGGCGATTTCCTCGGGGCGCTGGCGGTCCTGTTCCAGAAAAGTAAGGGCAATGGTCATGATGCACTCCTGAAGCGAAATGAGCCTCTCGGCCAAGGATATCATCTTATCGTTTCGGGCGTTCCGGCGTCCTGGCTGCTCGCGCCTTTTGCGTGCGGGATGTCCCTGTCTCTGGTTTTTCGTTGGCAATGCTGTAGAATTGTTATTCGCCAGGGCGTAGAATTTGTAGTGCATGGGCATTGCGGATGGTTCGGCGGGCGAGTGCCTCTCTACCTTCTCCTATCCCACGCGAAAAACGTTCCTGGTGCGAAGCTGCCCCATGGTGCAGCGGCATCTCGTTTCCCTCCGATGGAGATCCAGAATGGGCAAGAAGTTGTATGTCGGCAATCTGACCTACGCCGTCACCAACAGCGAACTGGAACAACTGTTCGCGCAGTTCGGCACGGTCGAGTCGGCCCAGGTCATCATGGACCGCGACACTGGGCGGTCCAAGGGGTTCGGCTTCGTCGAGATGAAGACCGACCAGGAGGCCCAGGCGGCCATCGCGGGCCTGAGCGGCAAAGAGGTCAACGGCAGGGCCCTGACCGTGAATGAGGCCAAGCCGAAGGAGGGCGGCGGCGGTGGCGGCGGCGGCGCCCGCGGGGGTCATGGCGGTGGTGGCGGCGGCGGCGGCCGGGGCGGGTATGGTGGCGGTGGCGGCGGCGGCGGCGGTGGTGGCGGCCGGCGTTATTAATGCACTACTGTCGCAGGCTCTCCAGAGTCCGTTTCTGTGCTGAGCCTGCGACAACAAGAACGCAGCATCGCGTTCTTTTCGAGAGGATGTTTCGCTATCGCCCAGCCCCGAGCGCAAGCGAGCGGGCTGGGCGATAGCGAAACCACTTCTTGGCGGGCTGCCCGCCAAGCCGCAAGCGGCACCCCATTCTTTCGCCGAAGTCCTCACCTTTTCGCCACTGACCCATCCGAACGCAGGTTCTGTAGATATTCGTGCAGTTTCTTCTCCGCCTT
>JBBSDR010001108.1:0-3399 GCA_038240465.1 Gemmatales bacterium | reverse complement strand
GTGTGGATCGGGTAGTCTTGCCGGCTCGGCCTTTTCCTCGCCGTTCATGCCGAATCGTTCCTTTGCGCGTGCGAGGACCTCGCTTATCGCGGAACCCGCGTGCTCGGGTTCATCTGGCTTCTTGCGGGGCCGGCGTGGTCTTGGGGCTGGCTGCTCGGCGGTGGGTTCAGTCAGTTCTGGCTCGGGCATGGGCGACCTCCTCTGGTTGATGCTGGGGCGAACGCGGGAGTTCAAGCGCACGATCTACCCGCGGCAGGAAACGCTTGGCGCAGATGAGGAGTAATGTCAACGAGATAGGTTCAAAACAGCATGCCCTGTTCCAGGTCCGCTCGCAATTGCTTGCGGAGCTGTGCGCATTCGACCTTGTCCGCCTTGTTGCTGATATGCCCGAGCGTGTCGATGGTATCGAGGATGGCCGTGATTCCGGCGTGCAGAGCCTCGACCCGGCTCGAATAGGGTTTCGCCATCCAGACCGACGGCGCGTATCTCATCCCTCCCTGACTGTGGACGAAGTTGACCCCGTGAACCCATACGCCTTCCCGGACCTCGTAAAGACGGACGACCGCCTCGGCATGAGCGTGTCTGGCGACGGTTTCCGCCTCGCCGCCTGCGAACATGCCAGCGTCAGTCACGCCCTGGGTGATCCCCCAGCAGGCCATCGCGTCGCGGAGCGCCTCGGGGTTCTGCCAGTAGTCGGGATACTTGTCCTTGAGGGTGGCGATCTGGTCGAGGATGGTCATCCACCAGAGGTAGCGCGGGAAGGCGCCGATGTCAACGCGGGGCCGTCGATCAAGAGACGGTCACGCCATCAAGTCCTATAATGCTCCCCGGAACCCGAGAAGAGGAGCGCTGGAGATGGAGCATCCCCTGGTGGCGAAGAGGTCGTGTCCGAAGTGTGGGAGCGAGCAGTATCAGTTCCGGCACCGCAGGACCATCGAGGCCGTGCCGGAGAAGGGCGAACCCGCAGCGATGGAGGTCAAGCGCCGATGTAAGGCGTGCGGGCATGAATGGCGGGAGAGGGAGCCGGTGAAGGACGCGGGGTGAGCGAGTAGGAATAGGGTTGTCACGGGGACAATTTCATGCGGGCAAGTGGCTATTTGGTGGTGATGATTATCTTTGTGGTGGTGGCATTGCTTGCCTATGCTATCATTCGTGTTGTCGATTGGGATGCGAATGACCTCGCTTTGGTTGTCGCCGCGATTGTTGCGAGTCAAGTTGGCGCACTCATTTGGCATCGCCAATCCCCGGCAAGTTCTGAACGCTCGGTCAAGCTGGGTTTGGGAGCGGTGCTGTTGGTCTCCGCTGGGGCGTTCGCGCTTATCTTCCAAGCCATCACTGGCTGGTTGACTTACCCCGAGATTACTATCCCGATCGCGGCCATTGGGTGCTTTGTGTTTCCGTCCGCAGTGGTTGGGCCGATCTGGAAAGCACTAGGCAAGAACAAGCCGCCTGAGAGGAAATATGTAGAACCTGACGATACACACGATTGATAGCGGGATTGACAGGTATTCATGTGTCCTTGGCTTTATTCTGCAAGAACCGGACGCATCGTAGGGATCTCGATCGATGACCTCTGAGCATTGCTGCCCGAGTTGTGGCCACCAAGTCACGTTTCGCCCGCCGGTTCGTTCGACCAGGCGAGCCGCTGGTCGGCGGTTGGGTGGTATCACCTTCCGCGTCGGGGCCTGTCAAGGATGTGGGAAGTGCTGGCGACTGACGCCCTCGCCGCCGGAGAAGCGCGGCTGGACAGAAATCGCCACCGAGTCCGATCCTCGCCCTGCGACCTGACGCGCCCTTGGTTGATTGATCATCTGAGCGTCGGGTGGTCGGCGAGGGCCGAAATCACGGTGACACATGACCGAAATTGACGCCTACGTCGGTTCCATCAACTCTGCATCCGCCGCCGAATTACTCGCTGAGTTGGGCGTGTCCTTCCTCAAGCAGCGGTTTCGTCGTTACGACTTTGGGTTTGGTTGGCCGGTTCGCCCCTTCTGTGCAACGCTGGGTAAAAGAGGAGGCGTCGCGACTTTCTCCTCGCATTTTCGTGGCGACTTCTTGACAGACGTCGGCATGGCAAGAGATTTCCGGCTCGCGACGGCATTGCCCAGCATGGGCCTGGACGAATGTTATTACGGTGCCGCCTCACATCGGCTCTACCCGTTTCTTTGCGAACTCCCGAGCGTGCGTCGCCCTGTTACCGCCGCTGACATCCTCAGGGGTTTGAATGTCCGGGCTTTCCAGAGCGATCACATTCTGAACCTCGATGTTTCAAGCCTCCCCTTCCCTGGTTACTACCCGGGGACAAACAATGACGAGATCCACAACAACTTCTCCGAGCAACACTTGTTCAGATGCGAATCCGCTGAGGATGCGGAGTTTGGCCATCATGGGGTGCTGAAGAGGTACGTGCGAGATGGACGTGTGTGGTACGTCCTTCTGCATACCTGGGGGCGGCGGAGGCGCGGGTCCCTCGTGACGCTCATCGCCGCTGGCCACTCGCCGCACGGGCAGCGACTGGTGGGGCTGGTGACACACCAAATGTGCCACAATCTGTGCGACTAAACACAACTAAGTGACCGTTTGACCGGCGGCTTCAGTGATCGAATCCGCTCGGCCATCGCCTGGTGAACCTTTCTGCCCCCCAGCCAGTACCAGACCGTGCGCTCGGCAACCGGGACGGCCTGGGCGAACGCCTGCACGGCTGCGGTCACACCTCCGCCATCGTCCCATCGCTCGATGATGCGGTGGAGTTCCGCTGTGGTCAGTGGCTTTTTCATGCCGCTTCCTGGACAGTTTCGGCCTGGTCGCAAACGACCACCTCATCGAAGCCGAGGCTGTTGATCAGGCACGCGTCGGGCTTGAGGCTGAATGCCTCGTTGGGGCGCATCACACGGTCCTGGCGGCCACAGGGGGAATAGGGGATGACCAGACGTCTATTCCCGGAGCGGTGTGCGCGATACAATACCTCGGTCGTAAGCGGCAGATGAACGAGAGCCTCGGCGGACTGGAAGCGGGTCAGGACGGTGGTGTCGCCGATGAATGCGGCCGGCAGGTCGGGAACTTGCACCTGTAGTTCGCCGCCGGGGAAGACGAACGACTTCGATTCGTAGCGTTTGCCATCGTGGCTGATCTGGTTTTTTCCGCTCATGCGGCGGACAGTAGCGCTGAACGGTGTTCAGGTAAAGAGGTTTGTGGCAAGGTGAATTATCTCACTGCATCGAGAGTTGCGGTGGGGAGTTTGAGTTGTCCGGAGAGTAAAGGAACCGGGCAAAAATTAATTGAACAATCGGCATGACAACTGCATGGTGTAATTGTATGAACCGAGATGCCACACTTAAAGCGGTGCGACGCAAGTATGAACTGCTGCGTCCGTTGATGAACGAACGGATGCGTCGGCAC
>JBBSDR010001107.1:0-3403 GCA_038240465.1 Gemmatales bacterium | reverse complement strand
GGCCACTTCGGCTACCGGACAACCCCCGAAGTCGGGCGACTCCCCCGCGGGCCCGGGCCCCCTCACTCGACCCCCACGCCGCCACACTTCGGGAACTCCGCAGACGGAGAAGACCCGAAGTCTGGCGACTTCGGCTACGAGTCAAGGGACACGACGGAACAGGGTCATCTCGAGAGTCAGCACGCTCACGAAGCAGACGAACGCCGCCAGCCCCAGCCACGGATATCCCTCGTGATAGCGACGATATTGATAGCTATCGATCGGCGTTCGCTCCTTGCGGTCGATGACCTGGTAGACGTCGAGCAGGGCATCGGTGTTGTCGGCGCGGAAATACTGGCCGCCGGTGTTCTCGGCAATCTGCTGCAGCGTCCGCACCGCTTTTTCGCGCTCCGCGACGGACGAGGCATCGCTCAGCCCTGTCCCGGCCGCGTCGATGGTGTAGATCGGCACGCCCTCGGCCTGGGCGACGCGGACCGCCTGTCCCATCTTCCATTCCGAAGCCGGGAGAGGAACGTTGTGTTCGCCATCGGTCAGGAGGATCATCACCTTGCGGCGCGGCCCGGCGCTCCCGAGGCGATACACTCCCAGGGCGATGGCGTCGATCAGGTTCGTCTGCGAATCGCCCGGGATGGTCTCCGGCTTCTTTTCGTCCATCGCCCGCAGCAGCGCGGAGTGGCTCAACGTCAGGGGACAGGCCGTATCCGGCAACGAGGCGAACACGACGAGGCCGATCAGGTCGGTCTGCCGGCCTTCGAGTCCCTCGCCGCCGGTGACGAACAGGCGGAACACCTTCTTGACCGCGTCGAGCCGGGGGATCGCCTTGCCCTGCCACTCGAAGTCCTTTGTGGCCATGCTGCCGCTGACGTCAACGACCATGACGATGGCGATACCCTCCGTGCGAAGGCGCGTCTTGAGGTCCGGCCAGCGCGGCCCGGCAGCGGCAAGCACCAGGCAGGTCAGGGCGAGGAGACGTAGGGTGAGTCCTCCCCAGAAGGCGAACGGGACGCGTCCTCCGGGCAGACCGATCAGCGTCCCAACGGTGGGATGCCGCAACGCACCTTGACGGTGGGCGATCCACCACCAGCCGAGCAAAGGCAGCGCGAGGCCCAGCCACAGCAACTCGGGAATACGGAAGTCGAGCATTCGCACGCCTGTCTTGCCGCTTGTAGCTTGACGGGCAGTCCGCCAAGCCGCAAGCGGCAAGAGAGGCAACCTCCATGCCGCCTTGAAACGCGAGACGGGGCGGGTTTGTCAGGCCGAAAATGATCGCTCGCTGACCAGCGTTGGTTATTCCGTCGCCAGTGCGGGGCGGGCCGTGCGCTCGATCCAGCCGCCGCCGAGGACGCGCTCGCCATCGTAGAACACGACGGCCTGACCCGGCGTCACGGCGCTGACTGGCTCGCGGAAGACCACATGGGCCTGCTCTCCGGGCAGGCAGGACACCACGGCAGAGGAACCGCTGTGGCGGTAGCGGATCTTCGTCGTGCAGTCGAGCGGCACGCTCGGCGGCTCACACAACCAGTTGATGCCCGATGCCCATAGCTCCGTCGCCAGCAGTTCCTCGCGCCGGCCGACGACGACCTCGTTCCGCGCCGGCACAATCTCCAGGACGTAGCGCCGCTCTCCCGCCGCGAAGCCGAGTCCCTTGCGCTGGCCGATCGTGAAGCTCTCGATGCCGTCGTGGCCGGCAAGGACGGCCCCCGTCGTATCGACGATGTGTCCGGCGTTGGCGGATTCGGGACGGCGCTCGCGGATCAGGCGGGCATGATCGCCATCAGGCACAAAGCAGATCTCGACGCTGTCCGGCTTGTCAGACACGCCCAGCCCGGCGGAGCGAGCGATCGAGCGAACCTGTTCCTTGGGATAGCCGCCGATCGGAAACAGCAACTTCGACAGCAGCTTGCGCCGCAGACCGTAGAGGACGTATGACTGGTCCTTCTCGGGATCGGCCCCGCGCAGCAGGTGGAACTCTTCCGCTCGCTGTTCGATGCGGGCGTAGTGGCCGGTGGCGATGAAGTCGGCATCGAGTTGCCGTCCATAGGACCAGAGCTTGCCGAACTTCAGCCAGGTGTTGCAGACGACGCAGGGATTGGGCGTCCGGCCGCGCAGATATTCGTCGGCGAAGTAGTCGATGACGCGGTTGAAGTCACTCTCGAAATCGAGGGCGTAGAAGGGGATGTCAAGCTGATCGGCCACGCGGCGGGCGTCGCCGGCATCGACGGCGCTGCAGCAGCCCTTCTTGTGTTCGGCGCGATGATCGTCCGCGGAGGCATGGACTCCTGTGCGCATGAAGAGGCCGATGACCTCGTACCCCTGCTGGCGCAGCAGATACGCGGCCGTGGAACTATCCACGCCACCGCTCATCGCCAGGACCACACGCGCCGCCATCTTCAATCCCCAAATGAGGCACTGCTTGCGTTTCGCGAAACGCAAGCAGCACGATTTGCATGAATGATGGAATTGTAGACGGTTCCCGCGCAATAACAAAGGCCGCCGGTGATCCGGCGGCCTTTGGGGTTTGACCGATCTCAAGCAAGGCAGTCCGCTCTACCCTGCTTTTGGAGGCGCGTCCTTGGCCGGAGGCGCGTCCTTCGGAAGGGGGGCGTCTTTCACAGGCGCGTCCTTGGCTGGAGCCGGCCCGTCTTTTTGAACGGGCGGGACACCGCCCGGAACGACGGGACCGGGCTTGGGAAGCCCTGAGGGTACGGCGGGCGGCTTGGTCTTGGAGTATTGCGAGAAGTCGAGATACAACAGGGCGCTGCCGCCGGCGAGGGCAAAGAGCGAGATGACGAGGAGGCCCGTGTAGGAATCCGACTTTGTCGGCGTGTATTGCGGGGCTTTCTGTTTGGTGGCCATCAGATCGATCCCTTCACCCGAGAGTCTCGCGGTCGCGGACACAATCGGTGTACCATCCGCGGTTTACTTGCCGCCAAACAAGTTGGAGGCGACATGGTCTCCGGGAAGCATCGCCACTGGCATCGGCCGCAGGGGACGCCCGACGGCCTCGTTCGGACGGACGGCCAGGATCTCGATCACGCCCAGGTAGCGCGACTGCGCGGCAATCGGATGCAGACGGAAGACCTTGAGCGTGTGTCCCGTCGTCAGGCCGGCGTCGCTGCCGATCGACAGTTTCACGAGATTGTCGGCATCGACCTCGGTCACAAGGCCCTCGACGTTGTCAGCCGGGAAATTTTCCTCGCCCTTCTTCGGGCGGGCGACGCCGATTCCGGCGGGACCGTTCGTGGCACGGACCAACTCGCGAGCCATGTCGCGTACTTTGCCTTCCAGTTCGAGAGCGCGCGACTTGTAAGTCCTGGACTCGACGTCCGCCTGGATGCGGGCCATGCGCTCCGCGTTTTTCTCCGCGATGATCGCGCGCTTTTCGTCGCGCAGCGTATCAACG
>JBBSDR010001106.1:0-3409 GCA_038240465.1 Gemmatales bacterium | reverse complement strand
TGAAGACCTCGCTTACGCTTCGGACTCTGACCTGAGGGGAAATCAGCGGATCTCGAAGGAGCCGACGTAGGCCGAACGCCGGCCGTGTTCCTGCCAGCTATCGCGCAGGCCCGCTCCCTTGTAGGTGTGTTCGGACGCCACTGCCGGAATCGCCTTCACGTTCTTCGACAGCGGCGGATAGTAGGCCGACTCGTTGCCGCAAATCTTGTCGTGCGCCGCCAGACAGCGCGTCTCGATCTTCGCTCCACCCGCCGTCAGCATGGCACACGCATCGTTCTTGCACGGGCAGCGATCCAGGCTGATGTCCACCGCCTCGACCTTGACGACGTACTTCAGCAGCGTCCCCGCCTGGCTCTTCGCCAGAGCGATCAGCGCCTCGCGCTGGGCCGTGTTGGCGCGCTTATCGACCAGCAGCACCGCCTGCCCCCGCGCCGTCTGGGCGGTGCCGAGCGTGTCGCTGGCGGCGAGAATGGCGACAATGCTCAGGCCGTCGAGCGAGACATCTTGCAGAGTACCCTTGTCCACGCGCCAGCCCATCACGGCATGCTTGCCGGCCAGGTTCATCTCGGCGTTGGCGAAGCAGGGTCCGGTCCAGACGTCACAGGTCCGGGCCTCGACGTACTGCCCCGTGATACCGCCGGCGCGGACCGAGGTTGTCATCAGCGCGAGGGCCATCACCGCCGCGGCCAGTATGCGTTTCATCGCGATCGTTCTCCTTGACAGGAGTGGAGGGTTCCATGACTGCTTTCATTGTCAACCGCCCGCGCGCTCCCGTCAAGTGCGCCGTTTCCGCGCTCAGCCTCTTGTGTCCGGGCCGGCGTATGAGATAATCAGACAGCAACTCTGTCCCGGCAGCGAGACGTCTCATGGCCGAGCTTCTTCCTGGTCCCAGCAATCACGCCCCTGACGGTGCGCCCGCGCTGACCAGTCCCGGCTCCTTCGAGCTGTTCCACTCCATCCTCGAAAGCATGGGCGACGGCATCGTCGTGGCCGATGAGGAAGGCCGCTTTCTCCTGTTCAATCCCGCCGCCGAACGCATTCTCGGCATCGGCCACACCGATGTTGCCCCCGAAGGCTGGGCGGAGACTTACGGCGTCTACAGCGTCGAGACCGGCGAGTTGTGTCCCTCCGAGATGATGCCGCTCACCCGGGCCATACGCGGCGAGGACTGCAACCAGGTCGAGTTGCTCATCTGCAATCCCGCGCGGCCCGAAGGTCTCATCATCAGCGTCACCGGCCGGCCATTACGCGATGCCCAGGGGAACCTCTGTGGCGGCGTCGTCGTCCTCCGCGACATCACGGAGAGGAAGCGGACCGAGGAACGGCTGCGCTTCCAGAGCAATCTTCTGGAAGCCCTGATGGACAACATTCCCGACAGCATTTACTTCAAGGATTGCGAAAGCCACTTCACGCGCATCAACCGCGCCCTCGCCTCGCGCTTCGGCCTCAACCGTCCTCAGGACGCCGTCGGCAAGTCGGATCTCGACTACTTCCTGCCCGAACACGCGCGCCGGGCCATCCTCGACGAGCAATCCATCATGCGGACCGGACATCCCATCATCAACATCGAGGAAAGGGAAACCTGGCCGGACGGCCGCGTCACCTGGGTATCCACCACCAAGATGCCGCTGCTGGATCAGGACCGCGAGATCATCGGCACCTTCGGCATCTCGCGCGACATCACCGAACGCAAGAAGAACGAGGAGGCCCTCAAGCGCGCCCGGATTGCCGCTGAAGCCGCGAACCAGGCCAAGAATGAATTTCTCGCCAATGTCAGCCACGAGATCCGCACGCCGATGACCGGCATTCTCGGCATGACGGAACTGACGCTGGGGACTTCGCTGACCCACGAACAGCGCGAATACCTTCAGCTGGTCAAGACTTCTGCCGATGCCTTGCTCATCGTCATCAACGACGTGCTGGATTTCTCGAAGATCGAGGCCGGCAAGATCGACATCGAGTCCAATCCGTTCTCGCTGCACGATCTTCTCGGCGACACGGTCAAGAGCCTGGCACTGCGGGCGCACGCCAAGGGCCTCGAACTGGCCTGCCGCATCGGCGAAGCCGTCCCCGACTGGGTGGTCGGCGATGACGCCCGGCTGCGACAGGTCCTCATCAACCTGATCGGCAACGCCATCAAGTTCACGGAAGCGGGCGAGGTGGTCGTCTCGGTAAACGTGGAGCGAGACAGCAACTCGACTCGCTCTCCGAATCTGCTGTTCGCTGTCCGGGATACCGGCATCGGCATTGCCGCCGACAGGCAGCAGGCGATCCTCGAGCCGTTCGTGCAGGCAGACGGCTCGATGACCCGACGTTACGGCGGGACGGGACTCGGCCTGTCAATCTCGAGCCGGCTCATCGAACTGATGCACGGGCGTCTGCGGATCGAGAGTGCGGCCGGCCGAGGATCGACGTTCTCGTTCGCGCTGCCGTTGCCCGAGGCCGATGCCGCACTGCCACACCCGAAACGGCTCGAGGGCAAGGCGCTGCGCGGTCTGCGCGTCCTCATCGTCGATGACAACGTGACGAATCGGCTCATCCTGTCTGAGATGACGCGCGGCTGGGGCATGGCGCCGACGGCCGTCGTGGATGGGCCGTCAGCCCTGGCGGCGCTCAAGTTGGCCGCCGGCAGCGGCACGCCTTTTCCGCTGCTGCTGCTCGATGCGATGATGCCCGGCATGGATGGTTACGCCCTGGCGGAGGAGATCCAGGCCCATCCCGAGTTAGCTCGCGGCACCATCATGATGCTCAGCTCGGCCGATCGGCTCGGCGACAGCGCCCATTGCCGGGAGTTGGGCGTCGCCTCCTTTCTGACCAAGCCCTTCAAGCGGTCGGAACTGTTCAACGCCATTGTCAAGGTACTCGGTTCCGCCGGGCTGGAGCAGAGCGCGGAGGAGCCTCCGTCTCCCGTCTCCGAATCCGCTCCCGTGCGTGAAGCGCCGCCGCCCGTCACGCCGCCGAGTGTGGCGCCGCTGCACATCCTCGTCGCGGAGGATAACGCGATCAACCAGGTCCTCGTTCGCAGTCTGCTGCTCAAGCAAGGACACTCTCTTATTCTGGTTGACAACGGACGCAAGGCCGTGGAAGCTTATGAACAAGAGACTTTCGATATCGTCTTTCTGGACATTTCGATGCCGGAGATGGACGGGTTCGAGGCGACGGCCCTGATTCGCCGGCATCAGGAAACGACCGGACGGCGGGTGCCGATTTTCGCGATGACGGCTCACGCGATGAAGGGCGATCGTGAGCGGTGTTTGGATGCGGGCATGGACGGCTATCTCGCCAAGCCCCTGTCGGCGGCAGAACTGTGGCAGACCCTGGCCAGGAATCAGGAGTCAGGAGTCAGGAGTCAGAGTAGATAGAGCGAGCCGCCTGGGGTAAACCCCGCCGCTCGCCTGACCCCTGACTC
>JBBSDR010001105.1:0-3410 GCA_038240465.1 Gemmatales bacterium | reverse complement strand
GAGCGCGTCCGGCATTATCGCGCGACGCGCTCCGCTCGAAGACTCGCGTCGCGGCTAACCAAGAGCGTGTCCGGCATCATCGCGCCACGCGCTCCGCTCGAAGACTCGCGTCGCGGCTAACCAAGAGAGCGTCCGGCGTTATCGCGCCACGCGCTCCGCTCGAAGACTCGCGTCGCGGCTAACCGCGGGAAACGCTTCCATGAATCTCGCCATCACTTTGCAAGCCATCGCGCGGACGCAACCGAACGCGCCTGCGATTATCGAACGCGATCGCATCACCACCTTCGCGGACCTCGACGCGCGCTCCTGTCGGGCCGCTCGTCTGTTGACCGATGCCGGCCTGCAAGCTGGTGATGCCGTTCTTGTCTTCCATCCGATGTCGGCGGAGTTGTACGTCTGCCTGCTCGCTGTCTTTCGGCTGCGGCTCGTGGCGATGTTCCTCGATCCGTCGGCGGGCCGCGAACACATCGAACGCTGCTGTGAACTGCACCGGCCGAAGGCATTTATCGGCGGTCCAAAGGCCCATCTGCTGCGGCTCGTCTCGTATGCCCTGCGTCGTATTCCGCGCAAGTTCGTCATCGGCTTCCCCCTCCCCGGCGCCATCCGCTGGTCGAAAGCCAATCGTCTCGCCCCCCTCGACGCCATCAACGATTGCGATGCCGATACACCCGCTCTGCTGACGTTCACCAGCGGCAGCACCGGCCAGCCGAAAGCCGCCGTCCGCAGTCACGGTTTCCTGCTCGCCCAGCATCGCGCCCTCGTCGATAGCCTGCACCTGACGGCTGGTGATCGCGACCTGGCCACGCTGCCCATTGTCGCTCTGACGAACCTCGGCGCCGGCGTCACGACGATCATTCCCGACGCCGATCTGCGCTTTCCCGGGGCAGTCGAACCCGCTCCGGTCGTGCGGCAGATGCTCGAGGAACACGTCGTCAGTTCCGTCGCCTCGCCGGCCTTTTTCGAGCGGCTGACGCGACACTGTATCGATCGGCGCATCGCGCTGCCGGACGTCCGCAAGCTGTTCACCGGCGGCGCTCCGGTCTTTCCGCGGTTGCTCGACCAGATGCAGATGATGGTTCCGAACGCCGACATTGTCGCCCTGTATGGCTCGACCGAGGCGGAGCCGATTGCTCACGTCGCGCGGCGCGAAGTCAGCCCCGACGATCTGAAAGCGATGCTCGGCGGCCAAGGATTGCTCGCGGGCGTGCCGGTGGATTGCATTCGCCTGCGTATCCTGCGCGATCGCTGGGGAACGCCCGCCGGTCCGTGGACGCAGCCGGAGTTCGAGAGCCAGTGTTGTGGAGCGGGCGAACCGGGCGAGATCGTCGTCAGCGGCGAACACGTCCTGACTGGCTATCTGCGCGGACGGGGCGACGAGGAGACGAAGTTTCGCGTCGAGGGCGCGGTGTGGCATCGCACGGGAGATGCCGGCTATCTGGATGAGCGCGGTCGATTGTGGCTGCTGGGAAGATGTGTGGCGCGGATTCGCGATGGACGCGGCGAGTTGTATCCATTCGCGGCGGAGACGGCGGTCTATCAGGATCCGGACATCCGCCGGGCCGCAATGGTGGCGCATCGCGGCAAGCGCATCCTGGCCATCGAGTATCACGACGCGAGAAAGAAGCCGGACTTGTCGGCGTTGCAGGCTGTTCTGGGATGGACGGAATTGGATGAAGTGCGTGTCTGCCGCAAGGTCCCAGTCGATAAGCGGCACAATGCGAAGATCGATTATCCAGCGCTGTATGCGATGCTGGATCGGAAATGAAAGATCTGTTCTTGAGGGTGTCTGCGACGAATCCATCCCTCGGGTCGAGAACGCCTCCAGGTTGGCGAGGGCCACGGCATCCTCAAACGGACAGGTCTGGCTTGGTTTCAGCCTCCTGCCGGCTCGTCCTGATACGATAGCGCTGCGACCTCCGCACTGCGGCCGACTTCGCCAGATCAGCCGCGCAGCAGGAACACCAGCAGCAGCGTCAGCATCGCGCCCACCACCACGCCCGCGGCGAATAGCCACAGGGCCAGCTTCACGCTCGGGTCCATCGTCTTTCGCGGCGCCGGCGGCACCAGCGGCGATGGAATGTCAGCCGGCATCACGTCCGACTTCGATCCCGACCTCGACTCGCCCTCCGGCAGTTCGACATCCTCGGATGCCTCGGCCTTCTCCAGACGGGCGACTTCTTCCAGAAAAGCCAGATCCTCCGGACGGTCCAGCGGTTTGACCTTCTCTCCCGTCTGCCACTGCTTCAACTCCAGTTCCACCTCGCTGGCTGTCTGAAACCGCTGCGCCGGGTCCTTGGCCATCATGCGCTGCACGACACCCACCAGGCCGGCCGGCACCTTGGCGTTCAGTTCGAGAATCGGCCGGGGCTGCTCGTCGCGGTGCCGGGCCATCTTCTCCTTGTTCGTACCGCCCGGAAACGGCGCCTGCCCTGTCAGGGCCGCATACATCGTGCAGCCCAGCGAATAGATGTCGGCCCGGATGTCGACCTTCGTCGGGTCCACCGTCTGCTCCGGAGCGATGTAGTCCATCGTGCCGACGACATAGCCCTGGCCGCCGATGACCTCGCGCACCCCGCCTTCCTCGCCGCGCACCAGGGCCAGGCCGAGGTCGAGTACCTTGGCGTGATCGTGCGGCGTCACCATGATGTTGGCCGGCTTGATGTCGCGATGGACCAGCCCCTGCATGTGGATGTGTTCCAGGGCCACTGCCACCTCGGCCATCAGCCGCGCCGTTCGCCCGGCCGGCAACGTGCCGTTCTCGGCAATCAGACGGTGCAGCGACTTCCCCGGGATATACTCCATGGCCATGTAGTGAACGCCATGAGAGACGCCCAGATCGAACGTCCAGGCGACATGAGGACTGGAGACGCGCTGGCTCATCTCCATTTCGCGGCGGAACCGGGCCAGGATGCGTTCCTCGCTCCGGGCTCGCTCGGGCGGCAGCACCTTGAGGGCGAGCAACTGGCCGGAACGATGATCGCGCGCCAGGTAGACCGTACCCATGCCGCCGCGGCCGATCGGTGCCAGGATCTGGAACGCGCCGAGGACCAGGCCGCGATAGTTGCCCTGGAACAGCTTGCGTGCCTGGAACCGCGACAGCTTGCCGATCTTGATGAGATGCTCGGCGACAGCGCTAATCTTGCCGCGCTGATCGGCCGGCAGAGGACGAAGGGCCTCTTGCAGTTGTTCCTTGCTGAGCAGACCGCTGCGGAGAACGATGCGCAGGAACTCATCGACCGTGGCAGGCGCAGGAGTGTTCCGTCGCGATGGTGGCTCCATGTCCTGATGCTAATGAGCCGGAAGGAAGACGTCCAGAGAGCAGCAGAAATGACCAATGACCAATGACCAATGACCAATGACCAATGACCCAGTAAGACGCACGCACACCGATCACGGACCCAACAACCACG
>JBBSDR010001104.1:0-3412 GCA_038240465.1 Gemmatales bacterium | reverse complement strand
CGCTGCGGCCCCTCGATGGCCGGCTGGCGCGCCAGCAAACGTGTGCCGAGCAGGAAGACAAGGACGGAAAAGACGGCGCCCATCCCGACGGTCCACCACAGGTCGTCGCCGGAGAGCCAACTGAAATCAGCGAGAATGCCAGGTAGCATGGATCTTCACCGTGTCTCTGAGGGGGAAGCGTGCGATGAGAGGAATCCTGGCACAAACGTAGCATGCGACTGGCGCAAGGGCAAATGACGAGCGCCGCTTGCGGGTTAGCGAGGAAAACCGCCAAGCCGCAAGCGGCAAGTCAGATCCACAGTCGAAAGCGCTGCCGCAGCCGCGGTGGCAGTCGCGCATCGACGACGCGGCGCACCTCGTCGGGATGATAGCGCGTGCTGCAGTGGCCGCAGATCAGCAGTTCGTTCTCGAATCGGTCCGCGCGCTCGAGGAAGTCGTCGAGGTGCATGTGGCCGAACTTGTGGATCTTCTCCCGGCGATGACTGGGCCGGACGAAGCTCATCTCGGTAATCAGGATTTTCGCCTGGAACAGCGGCGGATAGTTGTCGAGTCCGGCCGGGCTGGTGTCGCCGGTGTAGCCCAGCAGCGGAGTCCGCACCTCGCGCGTCACCTGCACCCCGGACTGGCGCAGGTCGCGAATCCGGTCGCCGGGCAGACCGAGATACTCCTCCTTGAGCTTGTTGCGCCGCTCCCAGACGAGGAAGCCGACCGAAGGCACCGTGTGCGTGGTCGCGAACACGGTCACGACATGATCGCGCGACAACTCGAACTCGTCGCCGGCGTTGACGCCTTGCAAATCGCACACTTGCCGGCCCCGGTCGAGGCGCTGCATGATGAGCAGCAGCCGATGAACGTCCTCCAGCATGACGGCGGGGACGTAAACCTTGGGCGGCTCCATCTTCATCATGCGCCGGCGCGCGACGTAGATCGGCAGAGCGGCAATATGATCGAGATGGGTGTGCGAGATCAGCCAGTTCGGCGTACCCATGAAGTCCCAGGGCTGAGCGCCGAGATCGAAACCGATCTTCAGTTCGGGGACGCGCCAGTACGACTGGACGGCGGCGCGCGAGTACCCCTCGACGGTCAAACCGGCATGCTGGCAGGATAGATAGGGCGCGTTATCGACCATGTTTCCTCCGAATGTCTACACTATCAGGACAGTCGCCCCGGGGTAGGGTTCGAGGGGAGCGACGAAGAGAAGAGTTGTTTGCGTTTCGCGCGAAACGCGAACCGGAAAATTCAGGGAACCTCGTCAGGCCAATCAGTAATGCCCGAGCCGATCTCCAATCAGGAACCGTCCCCTCCCCCGGCGGCCCCCGACCCGGACCCGCCGACCCAGGCGCTGCCGCCGCCGGAGACGCAGAAGACCGTCCCCGCGCCGGCGAGCGGCAAGAGTGTCCCGCCATCGCTGCCCGGTTACGAGATCGAAGCGGAACTGGGACGCGGCGGCATGGGCATCGTCTACAAGGCACGTCAGAAAAGCCTCAACCGCGTCGTCGCCCTCAAGGTGATCCGCGACAGTTCGCTGGCTGGCCCCGAGCAACTGGCCCGGTTTCGCGCCGAGGCCGAGGCCGTCGCGCGCCTGCAACACCCGCACATCGTCCAGGTTTACGATCTGCACGAGAAAGACGGCCAGCCTTATTTCGCCATGGAATACGTTTCCGGCGGCAGTCTGGCTCAGTACCTGGGTGGTAAGCCGAAACCGCCCCACGAGGCCGCCGAGCTGATCGAACGGCTCGCTCGCGCCGTCCAGTACGCCCATCGGCAAGGCATCATTCATCGCGATTTGAAGCCGGCCAACGTGCTGCTGACTGCCGAGGGCGAGCCGAAGATCAGCGATTTCGGCCTGGTCAAGCGGCTCGACATGGTCGCCGGCATGACGCCTTCCAGCGCCGTCCTCGGCACTCCCAGTTACATGTCCCCCGAACAGGCCGCCGGACAGGCTCAGGACATCGGCCCGGGGACCGATGTCTATGCGCTGGGCGCCATCCTCTACGAGGCATTGACGGGCAGGCCGCCGTTCGAGGCCGAGACGCTCCTGCAGACGCTCGATCAAGTTCGCTTTCAGGAGCCGATGCCGCCGGCGCAGACCCACCCGGAGGTGCCGGCCGACCTGGAGAGCATTTGCCTGCGCTGTCTGCAAAAGGAACCGAATCGCCGCTATCTCAGCGCAGCCGCCCTGGCCGAGGACCTGCAAGCGTTTCTCGAGGGCAAGCCCATTTCCGTCGATCCCGCGGAGGGGATTCACGATCCGGTCCACGTCCCCGGCTACGAGGTGTGGGACGAACTGGCGCGCGGTGGAGTCTGGATTGTGCACAAGGCGCGCGAGGTGAGCGGCAAACGGCTCGTCGCTCTGAAGCGCGTGCGGCCCGGCAGTCCCCTGACGCTGAAGCATCTCGTCCGGCTGCGGGCGACGGCGGAGGAAGCGCGCAAGCTGAATCATCCCAACATCGTCAGCCTGCTCGACATTGGCGGTAAAGGGACCCGGCTGTTCCTGGCCCTGGAGTTGGTCGAGGGCGGCAGTCTGTCGCGCAAGCTGGCGGGGAAACCCCTGCCGGCGGCAGACGCGGCTCGTCTGGTCGAGGTCCTCGCCGGCGCCGTGCATCACGCCCACGAGCAGGGACTGCTTCACTGTCATCTGCAACTGGGCAACGTGCTGGTGTCCATCCCCGCCGACGCACAGGGACTGTCTCCGGTCGAGGCGCGGCTGGGAGTGCCGAAGCTGATCGGCTTCGAGATGGCCCGACGGCGGAACGCTCCCGGAACGGGGACAAACCTGGACACGATTCGACCGACGTCCTACGCGATGGCCCCCGAGCAGTTGTTCAACAAGCCTGAGCAGATCGGCCCGGCGACGGACGTCTACGCCCTGGGCGTCCTGCTCTACGAACTGCTGACGGGCCGGCCTCCCTATCAGGCGACGACGACAACCGATCTGCTGCTGAAGGTCGGCTTCGAGATGTTGCCTCGTCCGCGCAATCTCAACCGCGACGTCCCGGCCTGGCTGGATCATGTCTGTCTGACGTGTCTGGAGATGGAGCCGGGCGATCGCTACGCCAGCGCGGCCGCCCTCGCGGAAGACCTGGCCCGATTTTTGAGGGGGGAACGGCCGAGTGTCGTGCCGCCGTCGTGGTGGGAGCGGCTGCGCGGCTGGTTCCGCGCTCGCCTGCGCCGTTGATCGGGGGAGTTCAACCGGATCTTCACCGCTTGCGGCTTAGCGGACCGCCCGCTATGCCGCAAGCGGCAAGAGAGGTTTGAACCCGCCTCATCGATCTTGTTTCCTTGAAGCGATCCGTTATAACGCGGCCTCCCTGGACGGAGGGCTTCCGTTCGGGTTTTATCCGGACGAACAAGGAAGAACGTCCCATGAGAGTTTGGAAAACCGTCCTGCTGCTGGGCAGTCTGTGGCTGG
>JBBSDR010001103.1:0-3413 GCA_038240465.1 Gemmatales bacterium | reverse complement strand
TCGGCATGGTTCAAAACCAGGTAACACTTTCTCATGTGAACATCCGAATAGATTTTGGCAGCAACTGCTTATCAAACAAGGAATTTCGACATTCACCGACCGCATCTCAATGCCGTAGAGTGTTACCTGAAAAGGGCCTGTTTTGAACCATGCCCGCCCCTCATCAAGCCTGCTTTCACATCCCATTACTGCTACACGATTAACGTCGCGACGGCCTTCATCGACACTGTCGGCGGTGACGCCCGAAAAGGGCCGTTATCGACCTGATGGGGGTAACGATGGGGGTAAGGATTGTCGCCTTCGCTGGGACGCGGACGTGGACCTCAGAGGTTCACGTCCGCGTCCCCGGGCTAACGCGGGTTCCCGTGCCGGCAACAGACGAGTGTACAATACCAATGAAGGGGCTACTCGCGTCCCGTCTTCCGGAGTGCTGCCATGGCCGGTGTCCCCGTCTCGAAAAAGCTCGACGCCATCCTCGTGCTGCTCGATGTCGTCGAATACACGCCTCAGTCGCGCCGTGAGGGTGGGACCGCCACGTTCGATTTCGATCAGTATCTCAAGGACGAACTGACGAAACGGGCCGAAGCATGCGGGTTCCATTACATCAAGCCCATTGGTGACGCGGCCCTCCTCTGGGGGAAGGAACCCGAAGGGCTGGTTCTGCTGATTCGCGATCTGTTCCTCGACAATCCTGTCCGGGAATACAAGGGTTTCCAGGTCCGCCTCCGCATGCTGGCCCACAAAGACTATTTCACCTTCAGCCAGCAAGCCGGCAGGGTTGTGGATGTGTCGGGGCTGGAAGCGATCGTCCTGTTTCGGCTGGAGAAGCAAGCCCACCTCAACCGCGTCATCGTCACGCTTCATCTGTTCAACGGGCTGCGCGACGACCTGGAGCAGGCAGGAGTCCTCTATCAGGAGATCGAACTGCCCGAGCAGCTCAAGGGCGTCGGACCGGATTCGCCGCGCAAGGTCTGGCTGCTCACGCCGCCGCTCGCCCCCGAAACCCAGGACCAGGAGTTGCCTGCGGCCTACCGAAAAGCACGCCAGAACCTGTACGCGGACGTCCAGTTCATCCCAGTCTTCGCGGGACTCTACGACCCCATTCCGATGGGGGAGAGTTTCCTCAATCTCAGCCTGGACCTGAGCAGATCGAACCGCCTGGGCTATCTTCGGTTCACTGCTCCCGACTTCGAGCCTCGCCTGGGACTGCGCTCCCCTGACCCGGCACACCTCGGTGAAGAGGAACTGGCACAGCGCGAGCCGAAGCTCGACAGCCTGTCCGCGAACGAGTTGTTCGAGCGCGTCCCGGTGGGGGTCATCGCGGGACTGCCCGGCGCAGGCAAGACAACTATCTTGCGGCACTTCGCCTGGCTGGCCTTTGAACGCGATCCTTACGCCGTCGTTGCCTTCGTCGAGGCCAAGCACCTCGACGATACCCACCTCGAAATCTATAGGCTGTCCCGCCAGGACTGCCGGCCCGACGAGGTCTTTCGCATCCTGGCGGCTGTCACTCTCCATCAGGGGACGCCACCGGCAAGTTTCAAAGAGGCACAGCGCAAAGCGGTTGAGGATACGGCCAGTGCTCTCCGCAAGGCGTGGGAGGAAAACAGGGCCATCTTGCTCCTTGACGCCCTCGACGAGTGCCGCACGCCCGAAGTGCGCGCGTGGCTGGGGCGGGCAGCCGTCTGCCTGATGGCGCCGTTCGCGAAACCGGAAGGACCTCGCCGCGATGCACCTCTGCCTGCCGGCCGCTGCTACCTGTCCTTGCGGGTGGCGGAGCTGGACTCGGCCAACCCGGTCGTGCCGACGAACTGCGACATCTTCCTGGTCAACAGCCTCGACAAGGAACAGGTTCGCGCCATCGCCCGGCGGCGCTATGGCGGATACGACAGCAGTCTCTACCGGGCCTTTGACGACCAGATCTGGCGCAGGCGCGACATCCAGCGCATCATGGGGACGCCGCTGACCGCCATGCTCATGGTGTTCTTCTTTGAACTGGACCAGCGGTTCGCTCGCCGCCATCCAACGTACCGCCTGATCGTGCTGTTCATCCTCGACCGCGCCTGGAACCGGCTGAAAGAGCGGACCTTCTCCTGGGGCAGGCTCAACCCTTTCTTTCAGGAGGCCCTGCATCCCGACTACCTTGCGCGCCGGCCCGAACTGGCTCTGCAGTACACCGCTCTCGCCTACACGGCCCGGCGCATCCTCTACCACCGGCCGGGCAAGGAGGCCACACCCGTTTCAGCCAGCAGCCGGCGAGCCATTCACCGCGACGAGTTGCGCGAGTACCTGGGGCTGGCCCTCAAGGACCAACAAGAATTCATCCGGCAGCATGGAATTCCATCACAGGACGTCAACCCCGAGGCGTGGATCAGCGTCTGGACGACGGAGCATCTATTCATTCCGGCCGGCGCGGAGGAACTCGTCTTTCTGCACTCGACCGTCCTGGAATACCTGGCGGCCGAGAACGTGGCCGAGTTGCTGTCCGGCAAGCCCGCCGGGGACACCGACAGCGAACTGGAGAGGATCTTCGACCAGCGCGCGCATGACGTGCTGGAGACCCTGCCCATTCTCTGTTCCAGGGACCATGTCACCGGCTGGCGTGTACTCAAGCGCCTGACCCCTCGTCCGGCGGGCCTTTCACCGGAGTTCGCGGCCGATGCCACGCTCCCCTTCCGCTGTTTGGCGGAGTTGGAAGCGGCGGAACGCGACTACCTTGGACGCTTCCGCGACGCGGATCTGCGTCTCGTCAAGCAGCGCGAGGTGGACGATCGGGCGGAGAAGGACTGGGCCTATCTGCACCTGCGCGAGTATGTGCTGGCGCCGGGCGCGGAGCAGGAAAGCGTACGCCTGGAAACGCTGGGAAAGCGCCGGGACGAGGCGGAAAAACTGGTGCCGCTGTGCCGCGAGACGCTGCCGCTGCGCTACCTCCAGGACTGGCGAAATGACGGGAAATCGGTTGCAAAGTTGCAAGGCGAGTTACTCGGCCGGATGATGGAGAAACCTGCCTGGGAGGCAGCGGTGGCAGCCGGCTTCCAGGCAATGCTTCCCGCGCCCGCGAACGTGGCACCCTCCAGTCCGGAGGAATACCTGGCGGTGTGCAGACAGTACCGCGGAGCGGACTTCGCGCAGCGGATTCGCGAGGAACTGGTAAAGTTCATTGCCAGGCCGCCGAAACACGTGCTGACGTGCGACGAACCGGGCAATCCGGAAGACCGTAACCTGGCCTACTATCGGGTCGCTTATTCTACTGCCATTGTCGGAGCCTACGGGTCGCCCAATTTCAGGCACGGCGAAGCTCTACGCGCTGTCGCTGTCTCTCCAGACGGGAAAATGGGCGTTTCGGCAGGTGACGACGGCCGGCTGATCCTCTGGCATCTCGACAGCGGCAGGGAGGTCCGCTCCTTCCTCGG